>NZ_BAAAIZ010000018.1:12214-37967 GCF_039526425.1 Streptomyces thermospinosisporus | reverse complement strand
GGCGCGGCCGCCCGCGCGCCGCAGGCCGCGCTGGGTGATGCGGGCGGTGACCACGCTCTCCGTGGTGGTGCTGGCCTCCGCGGGCATCGGCCACACCGTGGTGACCAGCCTGGACGCGGAGATCGACCGGGTGGACCCGTTCCGCGACATGAAGAACCGGCCCGAGGCCGGGCACGGCATGAACCTGCTGCTCGTCGGCACCGACGGCCGGGAGAAGCTCAGCGCGGAGGAACGGCGCACGTACCGGCTGGGCGGCGCACCCTGCAACTGCACCGACACCATCATGATCGTGCACATCTCGGAGGACCGGGAGCGGGCCAGCGTGGTGAGCCTGCCGCGCGACTCCTACGCCATGGCACCGACCCACCACGACCGCGTCACCGGCAAGCAGCACCACGGCCATCCCATCAAGCTGAACGCCGCCTACGCCGAGGGCGGACCCCAGCTGACCGTCCGCACGGTCGAGCGGATGACCCGGGTGAAGATCGACCACTATCTGGAGGTGGACTTCACCAGCTTCATGAAGACCGTCGACGTGGTCGGCGGGGTCGAGGTCTGCACCGACCGGCACCTCAAGGACAGCCACTCCGGCCTTGACCTGCCCGCCGGCCGGCACACCCTGCGCGGCGGCCAGGCCCTGCAGTACGTCCGGGCCCGCCACGTCGACGGCGCCTCCGACCTCGGCCGGATGCAGCGCCAGCAGCGCTTCATGGCCGCCCTGGTGGACCGGGTCACCTCCTCCGGGATCCTGCTGAACCCGATGAAGTTCCGCGACGTGGTCCGAGCCGTGCTGGGCTCGGTCCGCGCCGACAAGGGCTTCGGCACGGACGAGCTGCTGGACCTGGGCCGGGCGATGCGGAACTTCTCACCCTCCTCCTCGGAGTTCATCACCGTGCCGATCGGGACGATGGGCTACCCGGTCAAGGGCGTCGGCTCGACGCTGAAGTGGGACCCGGAGAAGTCCGCCGAGATCTTCGAGGCGCTGCGCCGGGACCAGCCGCTGTCCGTGCACCACCCGCGCGACGCCGCCAAGCGCGTCCCGGTGGATCCGAAGCAGATCCGGGTCCAGGTGGAGAACGGCACCGGCACCGCGGGCCTCGGCCGCCGCGTCGACGCGGCCCTGGCGGCGACCGGCTTCGCCACCACCAAGGCCCCCGTCAACGCGGCGCAGCGCGATGTGAAGCGCACCGTCGTCGCCTACGACCCGCGCTGGGACCGCTCCGCGCAGTCCCTGGCGGCGGCGCTGCCGGGCAGCGAGCTGCGCGCGGTCAAGGGCCAGGGCGCGACCCTGAAGGTCATCGCCGGCGCGGACTTCGAGAAGGTCCGCAAGGTGCGCGCCGAGGACCCGGGACGCGGCGAGGTCGGCGTGGTCCGCGGCGACGAGGTGGGGTGCGGGTCATAGCCCCGGCGGCGCGCCTCAGCGGCCGAGCCGGGCGTCAGTCGTCGTAGCCCTCCGCGGCCCGCTTCTCGCGCAGCTCCATGATCGCGCGGCGGCGGGCGAGGCGGTGCGTGCGCCGGATCTGCGCCTCCTGGTAGCGGCGCCGGTCGCGGTCGGTCTCGGGTATCACCGGAGGCACCCGGCGGGGCTTGCCGTCGGCGTCCACGGCGGTGAACACCAGGTAGGCGGAGCCGACCTGGGTGGGCGGGGCGGACTCGTTCCAGCGTTCGGCAAGGACGCGCACCCCGATCTCCATCGACGTCCGGCCGGTCCAGTTGACCTGCGCTTTCACATGGACCAGGTCGCCGACGCGGACCGGTTCCAGGAAGGCCATCTCGTCCATGGAGGCGGTGACCGCCGGTCCGCCGGAGTGCCGCCCGGCGACCGCGCCGGCCGCGTCGTCCACCAGTTTCATGATCACCCCACCGTGCACCGTGCCCAGAAGGTTGGTGTCGTTGTGGGTCATGATGTGGCTGAGCGTCGTCCGGGACGCCGAAGTGGGCTTGCCCGGGATGTCCGGACTCTCCGTCTGTGCGGCTGGGGCCTGGTCTGTCATGGCCTCCACCTTATGCCGACGTGACATGCGTGTGATTTGTGTCAGCTTCGCAACAGCGCCGCTCTTATTTTCCGACGACCCTTGTATGGCACGGCCGCGGGACCTGCACACTGGGGCCCATGAACGATGGGCCCGAGGCATGGGACGACAACCGCGGCGGCCGCTACGGACGCGGGAGCGCGAGCGCGCAGCCCGAGAGCGCCCGCGTGATGCGGCAGGTGCGCCGGGGTCCGGCGGCCCCGCCCGGGCAGGGCGGCTACGGCGGTGTGCCCCGGCAGCCGTCGTACGCGGACGGCGGCTATGACGCCGGGTACGACGGCGGCTACAGCAACGGCCAGGTCTACGGCCGTCCCGGAGGCGGCATCCCCGGGGACCCCGACGACCGGTACGCGGGGCGTTACGCGCCCGACTGGCGCCGGCGGTTCAAGTGGACCGCGCTCACCCTCGTCACCGTGCTGATAGTCACCCTGGTCGGCACGTACTTCTGGGCCGACTCCAAGCTCAACCGTGACGTCGACCTGTCGACGGTGATCGACCGCCCGGAGAAGGGCGAGGGCACCAACTACCTGATCGTGGGCTCCGACAGCCGCGAGGGGCTGAGCGGCGACCAGAAGAAGAAGCTGCACACCGGCTCCGCCGAGGGCAAGCGCACGGACTCGATGATGATCCTGCACACCGGCGACAACGGGCCGACGCTGATCTCGCTGCCCCGCGACTCCAACGTCACCATCCCCAAGTTCCAGGGCTCGGAGTCCGGCAAGATCCGCGCCGCGATGGGCGCCAACAAGCTGAACGCCGCCTACTCGATCGACGGCCCGACGCTGCTGGTGCGCACCGTGGAGTTCAACACCGGGCTGCACATCGACCACTACGTCGAGATCGGCTTCGCCGGCTTCGCCAACATCGTGGACGCGGTCGGCGGCGTGGAGATGGACATCCCGCAGGACATCAAGGACACCAAGTCCGGCGCCGACTTCAAGAAGGGCAAGCAGACCCTGAACGGCGAGGAGGCCCTGGCCTTCGTCCGCACCCGGTACGCGCTGGCCGGCTCCGACCTGGACCGCACCAAGAACCAGCAGAAGTTCCTCTCCGCCCTGGCCAACCAGGTGGCCACGCCCAGCACCGTCCTGAACCCGTTCAAGCTCTACCCGACGATGGGCGCCGGTCTGGACTCGCTGATCGTCGACAAGGACATGAGCCTGTTCGACCTGGCCGACATGTTCTGGGCGATGAAGGGCGTCAGCGGCGGCGAGGGCAAGTCCATGAACATGCCGATCTCGGGCAGCGCCGGGAACGGCAACCTGCAGTGGGACATGCCCAAGGTGAAGCAGCTGGTCAACGAGCTGAAGAACGACGAGAAGGTCACCGTCTCCGGCAACTGAACCGACCGGCGGCCGAGCCGCACCGCGACCGGAGAGGGCACCCCGGAAGGGGTGCCCTCGGCCGTGTCCGGTGCCGGCGTCACATCGTGGCGCCCGCCATCGAACGGCACATCTCCGCGCAGGAGCGACAGGACTCGGCACAGCGCATCATCTGCTGGTCGTCCGGCATGGACATACACGCCTCGGCGCACATGTCGCATGCCTTGGCGCACATCGCGCACATCTCGCTGGACAGCGGCGAGCGCCGCATCATCATGTCCGCGCACATGCGGGTCATCTCGGCGCAGTCCATGAGCGCGCGCATGATCTGCACCGGGGCCTGCCCGGTCATCTGCAGGCAGGAGCTCATGGTCTCCTCGCAGATGCTGTGGCAGGACATGCACGCGTTGACGCAGTCCTGCATCTCCTTGCTCATCGGGGTGGCGGCAGCGGACTGGGTCATGGCTTCCTCCCAGGGGACGAGAGGGGGCCGGGGGTCGGCCCCCGCCCCTCCGTCCTACGCCCGTTGCTCCAAGGTCACCACACGACGGACAAATCCGGGTGTTCTGTCCGCCGCCGCGGGTGTTCTGCCGCTCACCAGCTGAAGGCCGGGTCCACGTGCATGCAGGCCGTGTCGTCCGCGCCGTTGAGCGGCTGGGCCGACTCCGGTGTGGTGTCGTCCTCCTCGGGCGCCCGGTACGCCGTGCCCTCCCGCCAGTCGGAGCCGACGACCAGGGTGACCCCGGAGACCTCGGTGGAGCGCTCCACCGACGACTCCGGGAGGCCGAGGGCCTCGGCGACGCGGTGGGCGTCGCCCTCCAGCTCGGCGCTCGGGTAGCGCACCACCGTCCGCTGCTCGCTCAGGGAGCTCTCGGTGTCGGCGGTCGCGGCGGTGAAACCTTTGTCCTCGAGCAGGGAGCGCACCGCGCTCGCCCGGCCCGGCACCGCGCCCTCGGTGTCCGTGCGGGTGCCGTTGCGCACCTGGACGGCGATCTCGTCGTCCGGGGCGGCCGGGTCCGACGGTACGGACCGCTCCGGCTTCCCGGACGGCTTCACGCCCTTGCCGTCCAGCGGGATGTCCTCGCGCACCAGCCGGAACAGCTTCTCGGCGTCCTCGGTGGGCTCCACCCGGGCGCCCACATAGCGGTTGGGCATGGTGGTCATGGTGATGCGCTCCGGCTTCACCTTGCGCAGCTCGACGCTGAGGTCGTACAGCTTCTTGACCGTGTCCAGGCCGGGGTCCACGGTGAGCGCCTCGGTGGCCCGCTCGGCGAGCCGGCGCAGCTTGTTGGGGCTGGACAGGGTGGCGTTCTCGCGCAGCTGCCTCACCAGCGCCGTCATGTACATGTGCTGGGCCTTGGCGCGGGCCAGGTCGCTGCCGTCCTCGAAGCCGTAGCGGGTGCGCAGCCACTGCAGGGCCTGCTTGCCCTTGATGTAGGTGGTGCCCTTCTCCAGCTTCAGCCCGGAGCCGCGGCCGGTGCTGGTGCGGGAGCGGATGTTGGCGTCCACGCAGACGGGGACGCCGCCGACCGCGTCCGCCATGGAGACCACACCGGCGAAGTCGACCATCAGGAAGTGGTCGATGTGGATGCCGGTCAGCTCCTGCCAGGTGGCCACCGTGCAGCCGGGGCCGCCGCGCCCGAGGCTCTCGTTGGTCATCACCCGGCCCTGGGTCGCCGGGTAGACGGTGCCGTCCTCCGGGTCGGTGCACTTGGGGATCTTCAGCAGGGTGTCGCGCGGCATGCTGATCACGGACATGTTGGTCCGGTCCGCGGACAGGTGCACCAGCATCTGCACATCGGCCAGCGGCGTGGAGCCGAACGTCTCGCGGGCGCCGCCGAGTTTCTGGTTCTCCTCGGTGTCCCGGGCGTCGGAGCCGATGAGCAGGATGTTCAGCGGGGTCTGCCCGGCGGCGTTCGGGGTGGGCGCGGCGACTTTGTTGTCGCCCAGGTTCAGCGGCTGCTTGTCGATGTTGTCGTTCAGCCGCTTGTAGTAGAGGTAACCGGCCGCCGCCGAGCCGGCTATGAGCAGCGCCAGGACGGCCGCGGACCACTTGAGCAGGCGGCGTCCGCGGCGGGTGCGGGTGCCGCCCCCGCCGCCGCGTTCTCCGCCGCTCCCGCTGCCCTCACCGGCACCGCCTTCGGCGCCGGTGACGTTCTCGTCCGGGGGCGGATCGCTCCGGTCGTCTTCACGGAGCGTTCCCCGCGCGGCGTTCTGGGTCACTGCCGCCTTCCTCCCCACCCCTGGCACTCCTCGGGTCGTGAAGCAGGGCCGTCCTGCGTCCTGTTAGACGCTTGACGGGCCCGTCAGTTGCCCCCTGGAATCAGCTGGTTTCAACGAATGATCGGACGGGGCCCCCTATCAGCGGTAGGCCGGGTCCCCTATCAGCGGTAGGCCGGGTCCCCCTACCAGCGGTAGGGCTGGTACACGTCCATGCACTTG
The DNA here is from genome assembly GCF_039526425.1 of Streptomyces thermospinosisporus. Classification (NCBI taxonomy): domain Bacteria; kingdom Bacillati; phylum Actinomycetota; class Actinomycetes; order Kitasatosporales; family Streptomycetaceae; genus Streptomyces; species Streptomyces thermospinosisporus. The sequence continues at coordinate 32,170 of NZ_BAAAIZ010000018.1, read as the reverse complement.
CCCTTCTCCGAGGCCGTCAGCGCGTCGGTGTTCTCCGGCAGGTCACCGGCCGACGGGGACTTCTGCTCCGGGTAGGCCGCACCCTCCCGCCAGTCCGCGCCCACCACGACGGTCACCTGGGAGGCGTCCTCGTAGGGCTTGACCGAACTCAGCGGGATCCCGAGCGCCTTGGCGACCCGCTGGGCGTCACCTTTGAGGTCCCCGCTCGGGTACCGCACCACCGTCCGCTTCTCCGACCCGGCCTTGGAGGGGTCCGGTACCGCCTTGACGAAGCCCTTGCCGGCCAGGGTCTGCGCCACGGCGCTCGCCCGGCCGCTGACCGGGCCCTGGCCGGCGGTGCCGGTGGCGTTCTGCACCTGGACGCTGATCTCGCCGTCCGGCGCCGAGGGGTCCTTGGCGGGCTCGGCGTCCGCCGCCTTCCGCGCACCGGACGCGCGGCCCTTGTCGTCGAAGGGGATGTCGTCGCGGAGCATCGTCCACACCTGCTCGGCGTCGGCGCCGTCCGGGAGCAGATGGTTGCGGTTCTGCGGATCCTCGACCGTCGGCATCGTGGTCATGGTGATCCGGTCCGGCGGCACCGTCTTCAACTGCATGGCCAGATCGAAGAGTTTCTTCACCGACCCGATCTCCTCCGACACGGTCAGCGACTTGGTGGCCGCCTCGGCGAGGTCGGTCAGCCGGCCGGTGTCGGTGAAGACGTTCTGCTGCCGCAGGGTGCGGATCATCGAGTTCATGTACATGTGCTGCGCCCGGGCGCGCAGCTGGTCGCTTCCCCAGGCGTGGCGGGTGCGCAGCCACTGCAGGGCCCGCTCGCCCTTGACCTTGTGGGAGCCCGCCTTCATCTTCAGCCCGGAACCGCCCGGCATGGTGGGCAGCGGGCGGTCCCAGACGTTCTGGTTGACGCACACCTCGACGCCGCCGATGGCGTCGGCCATCCGCACCACGCCGGCGAAGTCGATGGTCATCCAGTGGTCGATGTAGACGCCGGTGAGGTTCTGCCAGGTGGCCAGGGTGCAGCCCGCCCCGCCCCGGCCCAGGGTGGAGGTGATGATGTCGTTGGTCGCCGGGTACACCTTCCCGCTCTCCGGGTCGGTGCAGCGGGGGATGTCGACCCGGGTGTCGCGCGGGATGCTCACCACCGCGGCGCTCCTGCGGTCGGCGGCCAGGTGGATCAGCATCTGCACGTCGCCGCGCGGCGGTTCACCCCGGGTGTCGCGGCTGCCGCCCAGCCTGACGTTCTCGTCGGAGGCGCGGCTGTCGGAGCCGATCAGCAGGATGTTCAGCGGCGTCTGCCCGTCCGCGTTCGGCTGCGACTTGCCCACCTTGGAGTCGCCGCTGCTGCGTTCGCCCTTGCCGAGGTTGCCGTTGAGGTGCTCGTAGTAGAGGTATCCGGCCCCGGCCGTGCCGAGTATCAGCACCGCCAGCGTCGTCGCCGACCAGCGCAGGGCGCGCCGCCCCCGCCGCGGCCCGCCCGTGCCGTGCCGCCCGGCGGCCGCGGCACGGCGTCTGCCCGGCCCCTCTCCGCCCTCCGGGGACGGCCGTGTCCGCTCCTCGTGCACGCTGCTTCGCGTCATGGTCGTGCTTCCCCCACCTCTTCGGTCTCCCCACGGCTGCGCACCCCCGCGCAGTCGTACGAGGGCCTGTGCCCGCCCTTGAAGACGTGGCACAGGCCCCTCAGGTCACTTGGCGCACTTGACCTTGTCCGCCGTGGACTTCTGGATGCCCTCCGGCGCCTCGGACGTGCCCGAGACCGGCACCCCGGCGCCCTTGAAGTCCTTGCCCAGGGTCAGCGTCATCGCGGGCAGGCCCTGCGAGTTGGTCACGCTCTTGCCGGGCTTCAGCGCCGAGCCGGACAGGCCCATGATGTCGGCGAGCCGGCGCGCCTGGTCGGCCTGGTCCGGCGCGTACTCCAGCGTGGTCCTGCTGAGCGTCTCCGGCGCGTTGCCGGCGTTCTCCGACTTGGTGACGCCCTGCTGCACCTGCAGCCAGCTCAGCGTGGACTGTGCCGCGCCGGACTTGGCACCGCCGTTGAGGATGCGCACCCGCACCTCGGAGGCCGGGGCCTTGGTCCCCTTCAGCCGGGCGGCCGCGGCCGCCTTCTCCTTCTTCTTCTGCTTCTTGACCTCGGTGAACGACACATCGTTCTTGATCATGTCGAACACCTGCGGGGCCTTGGAGTCGTCGACGACGACGGTCGTCGGCACCTTCTCCGCCGGGTTGTCCTTCACCGGCAGTGTGGTGAAGGTCAGGTTCTTGACGTTGAGCTTGCCGAGCTCCAGGCCGAGGTCCTTGAGCTTGTTGATGCTGTCCAGCTGCGAGTCGACGGTGAGCGCCTCGGTGCCCGCCTCCGCCAGCTTGATCATCTTCGAGGGGCTGGTGAGCGTGTCGTTCGACTTCAGCTTGCGCATCAGCGCGCTCAGGAACTGCTGTTGCAGCTCGATCCGGCTCAGGTCGCCGCCGAAGCCCACCGAGTGGCGGGTGCGGACGAAGGCCAGCGCCGTCTCGCCCTCGATGGTGTGCGTGCCCTTGGACAGCTTCAGGTGGGAGTCGGGGTCGTCGATGTCCTTGGCCAGACAGACCTCGACGCCGCCGACCGCGGTGGTCAGCGTCTTGACCGCGTTGAAGTCGGCCACCATGAAGTTGTCCGGCGTGATACCGGTCAGCTCGGTCACCGTCCGCGCGGTGCAGCTGGGCGTACGGCCGCCCTGGCCCAGGCTGGTGTTGAAGCGGACGCCCTGCGAACCCGGGATGACCTTCTGCGAGCCGTCCTCCTGGGTGGTCGGGCAGTCGGGGACGTCCACGATCAGGTCGCGCGGGATGCTCAGCGCGGTCGCGTTGGAGCGGTCCTTGGCGACGTGCAGCAGGATCGTGGTGTCGGCGTGGCCCTCGCTGCCCTTGTCGCCGTAGCCCTCGTTGCCCGCCCCGGTGCGTTTGTCGGTGCCGATCAGCAGGATGTTGATCGCCTTGTCCTTGCTGAAGCCACCGGTGCTGGCGCCGTCGTCGGAGACGGAGGTGATGTTGTCGTTGAGGTGCTTCAGATACAGGTAGCCGGCCGTGCCGGCGGCGAGCACCACGAACGCCATCGTCCCGCCGGTCCACAGCAGGGCCTTCTTCGCCTTCCCCTTCTTCACCGGCCGGCGGCCGCGCCGTACCGGCAGCGGCTCCTGCGGCGTACCGCGGCGCCTGCGCGGCGGCGGCACGTCACGGTCGGGCACCGCACGCCCGGGGCGGTCCGGGGCCGTCGTGCGTCCGCGAGCCCCGCCGGGGGAGTGCGGTCTGCGCGGCGAGGGGACGGCCGACTGCGGTGCGGAAGGGCTCAGTCGCAGTTCGTATTCACCGGTGGTGGGGTTGAACACCCATTGGTCTGCGGGGTCGATGTTCTCCGCCCGCCCACGGCCTTGCGCGTCCACGGTCGCTTGCATCCTCCGTCGGGGCCACGCGGCGCCTTTCCCCTCCCAAGGCGCTCGGGTCTCGGTTTCGCAGTGCGCGCCCCAGGGGCCGACCTGACGGACTGGGCCTGAAGGAACTGACGCACCGGATCGCTCACACTAACCGCCCGAAACAGTCTGCGGCGACGCCGGTGACAAATTCCACGCTCCTACAAGCGGGCAATTCGCCCATTTCTCTGGACAAGTGTGCGCAGTCTTGGAGTTGCCTGTGCGTCACCTTTACGTACAGGCGTCCTCGGCGGCGGTGTTGCCGGAGAAGGTCGGCGCCGGGGAAGTCGTCCCGGAAGGCTCCGCGGATACCTTTTCCGTGCCCTTTCCGTCACTGTGCGTACGGCCGTCGCCCGAGGCGACCGCCAAGGGCGCGTCGGTGCGCAGCCGCTCGAACAGTTCCGCCGCCGCGGGCTGGGCGAGCTGGTCCCGATTGACGTCGCGGACATACGGCTCCCGCGGAACCGTCAGGAATTGCACACGTTCCGTGGGGATGTCGCGCACCCCGCGCACGAGTTCGTACAAACCGCGCAAGCTCGCCAGTTCCGGGTCCGTCGTCAGCGACGAGGTGGCCGCGTCCAGAACGGGATAGAGCTTCACCGGATTCAGCAGCACGTCATTGCTGCGCACCTTGCTGACGAGCGCACCCAGGAACCGCTGCTGCCGCTCCATCCGCTCGGTGTCGCTGCCGTCGCCGAGCGACTTGCGGGCGCGCACAAAACCGAGCGCCTGCTCCCCGTCCAGGGTCACCCGGCCCGCCGGCAGCCTCAGACCGGCGTCCTTGTCGTCGATCGGCCGGCGCAGGCACACCTCGACCCCGTCGACCGCGTCGACCATCTCCTTGAAGCCGTGGAAGTCGACCACGACATGATGGTCGACCCGGACATTCGTGAGCTTCTCGACGGTGCGGATGGTGCAGGCGGAACCGCCCACCTCGAAGGCGTAGTTGAACATCGCGAACATCGGCGCCGCGCGGGTGCCGTCCCGGCGCAGGCAGGAGGGCACGTGCACCATCAGGTCCCGCGGTATCGACACCGCGGTGGCGCTGTGCCGCCCCGCCGCCAGGTGCAGCAGGATCGCCGTGTCGGAGCGCTCGGTGCCCGTGTCCCGCCCATAGCGGCGGTTCTCCTCGCCGGAGCGCGAGTCCGAGCCGATCAGCAGGATGTTCCGGGCGTCCTTCACCAGCGAGGTGGGCCGCTCCTTCTCGAACCGTTCCAGCTCGGCCATCGCCGCCTGGTCCGGGGTGATGTTCCCCTCCAGCTTCCGGTACACCAGCCAGCCCGCCCCGGCCGCCAGCACCAGCACCGAGGCCAGGCCGGTCCCGGTGCCGCGCAGCCAGCGGCGGCGCCTGCGGCGGGCCAGGCCGTGTCCGCTCGCGGTGGCACCGGGGGGTGGGGCCGGGGTCCCGCCCGAGGGTGGGTCCGGGTCCCGTTGCGGTTCGCCCATGACCGGGTCCACCCCTCACTGCGTGCCGGGGTACGCCGAAGCGGGCGCGGCGTACCGAGGCCGGCGGAACGGCCCGTGGAACGGTGTGGTGCGTCCCTTCGACCATGGCCCCGGCGGGCCGTGAGGGCGGGGTGTTGCTACGCCGAACGGGGACCCGGGAGCCCGTCGCGCGGGCAGGGCGGCGTGGAACGGGCGGGACTTCGCGGGCACCCTCAGGGCCTGTCTTTCGGAATCTTGCCGCGGGTCGCGGGGTCCGGCACGCGCATCTGCGGCGTTGTCGTCGGTTGGCGACTCCCCCACGCTCGGCTGCGCTCGCGCGGGAGGGGCCCCCAACGCGTCGCCGCCCTCCTCCGCCTTGCAGCTGCACGCACCAGACCCCGCTCGGCTCGGGGGCACCGTCACCGGAAGCGGCAAGATCCGAAAGGCAGCCCCTAGCGGGCGATGACGGTGACCCGTTCGCTCTCCACGCGCTTGTCGAGGGCGTCCTCGCCGAGCTGGTCGAGGTTCCGGCACAGCACCACGGAGCCGCCGGTCGCCAGCGGCGCGTACAGGCCCGCGTTCAGCCCCTCCCAGGTGTCGTACGGCAGTCCCGACAGCACGCGGGAACCGGGGCCGGTCAGCCCGATCTCCGGCGCCTCGGCGCGCGCCCGCTCGACCACCTCGGCCCCGGTGAACTCCCGTCCCGCCACGATCAGCGCCGGCTCCTCGGGATCCACCGGCGCATACGGCACGAAACGGTCACCCTGGCCCGGGACCTCCACCGCGTAGTCGGCGAAGCCCTCCGGCGGCTGCGGGAAGCGGGCCCCGAGCGGCCTGAGCGACAGGGCGACCCGGGAGCCCCGGCAGGCACGCGCCTGCTCCAGCGTGTCCGGGCCGCTCACCACGATGTCGGCCGCCGCCGGATCGCCCGCCATGTCCGCGATCGTCCCGGTCGAGGCGCACGCCAGCAGCCACACCGCCGTCTGCCAGTGCGCGGGCAGCAGCAGCGCCACCCGGTCGCCCGGCTCGGCGGACAGCTCGTCCTGGAGGAGGTTGGCGGTCTTGGCCACCCAATTGGCGAAGGTGGCCACGGACAATTCGACCCGCTCGCCCGTGGCGTCGTCGTAGAAGGTCACCAGGGGGCGTCCCGGGTCCGCGGACAGCGCGGAACTCAGCAGGTCGGCAGGGGTGCGGTCGGTGGCGTTCACCCGGGCAAGCGTACGCGCGCCCGGGCCCGGCCGCCGAGCGGGCGGGACACCGGTTCGGGGGAACCGGCGCCTGCCGCACGGAACTTCCCCGATGGCAGATTCATACGGGTCTGTCCAAGCTCGGGGCATGCGTCGAATTCTTGCTTCTTCCATCGGAGTCACCTGTGCCGCCGCCCTCGCCCTCCCGCTCGCCCCGCCCGCCGCCGCGGCGGTCCGAGGGGCGCCCGCGGCAGCGGCGGGCACCAACACGAGCGCCCCGGCGGCCGAGCCGGGCATCCCCGGCAGCACCCAGTCGCTGCCCCTGAACCCCCTCACCCGGGACCGCGCCACCGGCGCCGTGGTCCTCGGGCTCGCCCCCCGGACGGTCCGTCACTTCTCCATGCTCGGCGTGGTCTGGGACAACGCGGACGCGGAACTCCACGGCCGCGTCCAGGTGCGTACCCGCGCGGCCGGCACGGGCACCTGGTCCGACTGGCAGGACGTCGAGACCCACAACGCGGACCACGCGGCCGACCCGGGGGGCGAGGAACGTGCCTCGGGGCGGGTGCGGGGCGCTACCGCGCCGCTGTGGGTGGGGGAGTCGGACGGGGTGGAGGTCCGGGTGCGGGCGGCGGGAGCAGCGGGGGTGGCGGGGGCGGATGAGGACGCGTCCGGTGCGGACCGCAGCGGCGGGGACGTGGAGGCGCTGCCGGCCGGGCTGCAGCTCGAGCTCATCGACCCCGGCTCGGACCCGGCCGCGGATGCCGCTTCGGACGAGGGCGCCGCTTCGGACGAGGGCGCCGCTTCGGACGGGGGCGCCGCTTCGGACGGGGGTGCTGCTTCGGACGGGGGTGCTGCTTCGGACGGGGGTGCTGCTTCCGGTGAGGGCGCCGCTTCGGACGGGGGTGCCGCTTCCGGTGAGGGTGCCGCCGCCCCGCCGCCCGCCGCGGACGAATCCCGCACGGGGACTCTGACCGCCGCGGAGAAGACCGTCTCCCGCGCCAACGCCGGGCTCGCGCCCCTCGGCGCCACCGAGATCCCCGCGCTGAGCCGTGCGCAGACGGAGGCGGAGCTGCTCGCGCTGCGCCGCGCGGAGTCGGGCGCCTCCGCGGAGGCGGCGGGTGCGGAGGCGGCGGCCGGCGCGCAGAAGCAGGCCAAGCCGTACATCGGGCCGCGGCCCGCCATCAAGACCCGCAAGGGCTGGGGTGCCAACGAGGGCCTGCGCAAAGGCGGATTCATCTACACCAAGAAGGTCAAGGCGGCCTTCGTGCACCACACCGCCTCCGGCAACAACTACACGTGCTCGCAGGCGCCGTCCCTCATCCGCGGCTTCTACCGCTACCACGTGGTGAGCCTCGGCTGGCGGGACATCGGCTACAACTTCCTCATCGACAAATGCGGCCGGATCTACGAGGGGCGGGCCGGGGGAGTGGCCAGGCCGGTCATGGGCGCCCACACCCTCGGGTTCAACACCAACAGCACCGGTATCGCGGTCATCGGCTCCTACGGCTCCAAGAAGCCGTCGTCCTCCGCGGTGAAGGCCGTCTCGCGGCTCACCGCGTGGAAGCTGGGGCTGCACGGGATGAATCCCAAAGCCAAGACATATCTGACGTCCGGGGGTGGCAACCTGTACGCAAAAGGCAAGAAGGTGCGACTGAACGTGATCTCCGGTCACCGGGACGGGTTCAACACCTCGTGCCCAGGGGGGAAGCTGTATGGGAAGCTCGGAAAGGCCCGCAAGACCGCGGCTCGTTACCAGGGCCGCTGAGGCGCGGGGCACCTCGGGTTCGTCTCTCCCTGCCGGAGGGTCTGCATACACTGACCGGCCGAAAGACAGTTCGGCCGGTCCCGGCAGGAAGCAGAGGCCACAGGTGACAGAAGCGATCCTCCTGGTCGGCGGCAAAGGCACGCGGCTGCGGCCGCTCACGGTTCACACGCCCAAGCCCATGGTGCCGGCGGCCGGGGTGCCCTTCCTCACACATCAGCTGGCCAGAGCGAGAGCGGCGGGCGTGGAGCACATCGTGCTGGCCACGTCGTATCTGGCCGAGGTCTTCGAGCCGTACTTCGGTGACGGGTCGTCGATGGGGCTGCACATCGAGTACGTCACGGAGGAGGAGCCGCTCGGCACGGGCGGGGCCATCCGGAACGTGGCGTCCCGGCTGCACTCGGGGCCCGACGAGCCGGTGCTGGTGTTCAACGGGGACATTCTCACCGGGCTGGACATCAACGCGCTGGTGCGCACGCACGAGACGACGGGGGCGGATGTCTCGCTCCATCTGACCAAGGTGACGGACCCTCGGGCCTACGGTCTGGTGCCGACGGACGAGACGGGGCGGGTGCAGGCGTTCCTGGAGAAGCCGCAGACGCCGGAGGAGATCGTCACCGATCAGATCAACGCGGGGGCGTACGTCTTCCGGCGCTCGGTCATCGACACGATTCCGGTGGGGCGGCCGGTGTCCGTGGAGCGCGAGACGTTCCCGGAGCTGCTGGCGGCGGGGGCCCATCTGCAGGGCATGGTCGACTCGACGTACTGGCTGGACCTGGGCACGCCGGCGGCCTTCGTCCGCGGCTCCGCCGACCTGGTGCTGGGACGCGCCCCTTCCCCGGCGGTGCCCGGCCGCTGCGGCGACCGGCTGATCCTGCCCACGGCTCGGGTCGCCCCCGACGCGAAGCTCGCGGGCGGCACGGTGGTGGGCGAGGGCGCGTTCGTGGCGGAGGGCGCGCGGGTCTTCGGCAGCACCATCCTGCCGGGCGCGGTCATCGAACCGGGCGCGGTCATCACCGACTCCCTCATCGGCACGAGGGCGAGGGTCGGCGAGCGCTCCATACTCACCGGCACGGTCATAGGCGACGGCGCGGTCATCGGCCCCAACAACGAACTCCGCGACGGCGCCCGAGTCTGGTGCGACGCGAAGATTCCGGCGGGCGCCGTCCGCTTCTCCTCGGACCAGTGACCGCGTACCTGCGGGTGGGTGGGGGTGCGCGTCGACGGTGCCTGCGGCCCGGTGGGGTTCGCGTGGAGATGCCTGCGGCGCAACTGCGGCTCCGGTGGGGGTGCGCGTAGCGCCTACTGCCGGTGGGTGAGTCGGGGCCGGGGTGGTGGTATCGGTCCTCGGTCTGGCGCGACATCGGTCGCCTTTCGGGTACGGGCGCGGACGCGCCGGCCGCTGCGGGCGGACACCACCACCCGACCCCTCCCGCCCGCGTGCGTCTGCGGCACGCCTAAGGCCGGTTCCTCGCTGAGCGCCGCGCGCGGCTGCCCCGCCTCGCCGCGCCCAGCCGCGCCTCCCCAGCTGCGGGCGGCCGCTTACGCAGCTGCGGGCATTCGTGCCGCTGGGGCGATGGGGGTCCCCCGCTCGAGCGCAGCCGAGAGTGGGGGAGGCACCCCCTGCAGCGGGGCTAGCGCACCCCACCCCCGGCCCGTACCCACCCCGGGTGCCCGACCCAAACCCGTAGCGCAGCAACTTCACGCAACGTCAGTTGAAAGCCACTCAAAGCCGCCCGATGTTCCCCAGCGGCATGCGTGGCGCCCGGCGTTCCGGGACGCGACCGCTCAGCAGGATGAGACGAGCCGCCCGATGCCGCTGCCCGGCGTAGGGCTCCAGGAGTTCCAGCATCACCGCGTCATCCGCGTACCGGTCCCCCGCCAGCGCCCACCCCACGATCCCCGGCAGGTGCAGGTCCCCCACGGTCACCGCATCCGCCGCCCCATGACTGCGCTGCACCGTCTCCGCCGACGTCCACGGCCCCACCCCCGGCACCAGCTCCAGCCTCTTCTGCGCGGCCTCCGGCGGCATCCCCACCGCCTCCTCCAGCCGCGCAGCGACCCGTACCGCCCGCAGAATCGTCGACGCCCGCTTGTCGTCGACCCCGGCCCGATGCCACTCCCAGGAGGGAATCAGCGCCCAGGTCCGCGGCGCCGGCATCACCGACATCCGCTCCGGCGCGGGCCCCGGCGCAGGCTGCCCGTACTTGCGCACCAGCAGCCGCCACGCCCGGTACGCCTCAGTGGTGGTGACCTTCTGCTCCAGGATCGACGGGATCAGCGACTCCAGCACCAGCCCGGTCCGCGTCAGCCGCAGCCCCGGCCTCCGGTGCCGCGTCAGCGCCAGCAGCCGGTGCTTCGGCACGAACGCCGAGGGATCGTCCTGCGCCCCGAGCAGCTCGGGCAGCGTCTCCAGCAGCCACTCCGCGCCCGGCCCCCACGCCTCGCCCCGGATCCGCTCGCCCTGCCGGGTGACCCGCAGCGTCCCCGGCCCGGCGGGCGTCAGGCTAGCCCGCCACACCGCGCCGTCCGGTGTCGCCCGGAAGGTGGGGTCCCCGGGGCCGCGCCGCAGCGGGCCGAGGACCAGGCCGAGGTCCAGCGGCCCGTCCGGCACATACGTGCGCACCTGCGCCGGCGCGGCCGCCTGGCGGGGGACCGCGGCGGGCACGGCCACATGGCCGCCGCGCACGGTCGTACGCGTCGGGCGGGGGGCGAAGCGTCCTGCCACGAGTGATGTCCCAGGGTGGAAGTGAAGGTCCTACAAGGTCCTACCGGGTCCTACGAGGGTAGGCGCCCGAGGGCCCGGCTCAGCGCACCTCGATGAAGGCCGCCGGGTTCCGCTCGGGCCGCGGCCGGGGTTCCTCCGCGGGGTGGCCGATCGCCACCGCGCCCATCGGGTCCCAGTCCGGGGGCAGGTCGAGGACCTGACGGACCACGTCGCGGCAGAACATCGTCGAGGACACCCAGGCCGAGCCGAGCCGTTCCCCGGCCAGCGCGACCAGGAAGTTCTGCACTCCGGCGCCCGCGGCGACCACGAACATCTCGCGCTCGGCCCCGTCGCGCCGCGCGTCCCCGTAGGTGTGCGAGCCGTCCATGACGAGACAGGGGACGGCCAGGTAGGGCGCGTTGCGCAGGACATCGCCGCGGCGGATGCGCTTGGCGATGGACTCCTCGGACTTGCCGTCCCGGCGCAGGTCGGCGATCCAGGCCTCGCGCATGGCGTCCAGCAGGCGGGTGCGGGTCCCGGCGGACTCCAGGAGGACGAAGCGCCAGGGAGTGGTGTGGTGCGGGGCGGGTGCGGTCACGGCCGCGGCGACCGCGCGGCGCACCGCCGCCGGGTCGACCGGCTCGTCGGTGAAGGAGCGGACCGTGCGGCGCTGGGTCACCGCGAGGCGTACGGCCTCGGAGGTGCCGAGCCGGAACATGTCGTCGCGTGCGTCACGGACCATGGCGCGGGCTCCTTCCCCGTCGTCCTCGGCCACCGTGTGCGGCAGCCCGCGGACCACCGCCACCGGCAGGCCGGCCGCCTTGCCCTTGACCAGGTCGCCCGCCGCGGCCAGTTCGTCGGCCGTGGCGACGACGGTGGCGCTGAGCGGGTTGCCGTGGCCGTCGGTGCCGCCGCGCAGGTCGTCCAGGACGCGCACGCCGGCCGCGCCGATCGCCACATCGGTCAGCCCGGCCCGCCAGGGCCGGCCGAAGGTGTCGGTGACGATCACGCCGACCGTGACGCCGAGGGCGGAGCGCAGGCCCTCGCGGATGGCGCGGGCGGAGGCGTCCGGGTCCTCGGGGAGCAGCAGTACCGTGCCGGGCTCGGTGTTGGAGGCGTCGACGCCGGCCGCGGCCATCACCAGGCCCTGCCGGTTCTCGACGATGCGCAGGGGGCCGCGCCGGGCCACCACCCGTACGGTCTCCGCGTCGATCGCCGCCTCCCGGTCGGCGGCGCGGACGATCCTGCCCTCGGCCTTGGAGACGATCTTCGAGGTGATCAGCAGTACGTCGCCGTCGGCGAGGCCCGGCTCGGCGGCGGCGATGAGCTTGGCGAGGTCGTCGCCCGGCCGGACCTCGGGCAGGCCGGGGACGGCCCAGACCCGGTAGGCGGGCGCCTCGTCGGTGCCGCTCACGCCGCCCGCACCTCCTCGGCCAGGTCCAGGGCCTCGCGGGCCATGCGCGCGGCGGCGTCGGCGTCGGTCATCATCAGCGGTACGGCCTTGCAGCGGATGCCCGCCGCCTCGACCCGCTCGACGGAGCCGGCGTCGACCGTGTCGACCAGCCAGCCGTCCAGCAGACCCGAGCCGTAGTGCTCGGCCACCGCCGCCGCCGTGGCCTCCACGCCGACCGCGGCGAGGACCTTGTCGGCCATGCCGCGCACCGGCTTGTCCCCGACGATCGGCGACAGCCCGACCACGGGCACGCCCGCGTCGGCGATGGCCTCCCGGATGCCGGGGACGGCGAGGATGGTGCCGATGGAGACGACCGGGTTGGACGGCGGGAAGAGGATCACGTAGGCCTCGGAGATGGCCTCCAGCACGCCCGGTGCCGGCTTGGCCTGCTCCGCGCCGACCGGGACGACCGCCTCGGCCGGCACCGAGGCCCGCAGCCGCACCCAGTACTCCTGGAAATGGATCGCCTTGCGCTGGCCGTCCAGCTCGACGGCTACATGGGTCTCGACCCGGTCGTCGGTCATGGGGATCAGCCGCACGCCCGGCTGCCAGCGGTCGCACAGGGCCTCGGTGACCGCGCTGAGCGGGTACCCGGCGCCGATCATCTGGGTGCGGACGATGTGCGTGGCGAAGTCGCGGTCGCCGAGGCCGAACCACTCGGGGCCGACGCCGTAGGCCGCGAGCTCCTCCTTCACATGGAAGGTCTCGTCGGCCCGTCCCCAGCCCTGCTCCTCGTTGATGCCGCCGCCGAGCGTGTACATCACCGTGTCGAGGTCCGGGCAGACCTTCAGCCCGAAGAGGTGGATGTCGTCCCCGGTGTTGCCGATGACCGTGATGTCCGCGTCCGGCACGGCCCGCTTCAGACCGCGCAGGAAACGGGCACCGCCGATGCCGCCTGCCAGAACCACAATGCGCATGGCGCCCAGTCTTGCAGGCGGGGACGACAGTGCGTCAGGCAGTCAGGGAGCGCGCCTCGCAGTGCGGGGCGGTGTGCATCGGCATCTCGGTCAGGCCCGGGTAGTAGATGTGCAGGCTGACCGCGGGCTCGAGGGTGTCGTTGACGACCTCGTGCACATAGCCGGGCGCGAAGACGCGCTGCGCGCCGGGGGTGAGCGAGCGCGTGCCCCGCTCGGTGCGCTCGGTGAGGGTGCCCTCGAGCACGGTCAGCACGCCGGAGGAGCGGCCGTGGTCGTGCAGCCCGCTGCCCTGGCCGGGCACCCAGGACAGCAGCCACACCTCGTAGCCGGGTCCGGTGCGCAGCCGGTGGTACCAGCGGGTGGTGGCGTCGTACTGCACCAGGTGCGCCCACTGGGCGCGGTCGGCGGCGATGGAGCGGGCCAGGCCGGCGAACTCGGCGACGGTCACCGGGTGCTCGCGCGGCGCCTGGAGCAGGTGGGGGACTTCGAGGATGTCGCCTGCGATCTGCAGGTCGCTGTCGCTGTTCATGTGAGTGCGGTGGTTCCTGGGCGTGAGTAGCGAAAGGGGCTCGCCCTGCCGGGCGCGGAGGAATCAACGGCCGAGTCGGATGCGAGGTGACTCGGCGACGGCCGGAGACGGATGGCTCAACAGCCGGAACAACAACAGCTACAGCGAGCGCGGGCAGCACCGTGGGACCCGCCGGTGCGGGTCCGGGTGAGCGCCGAGTACGCGAGCATGCCCACAAGGACAGCGGTTCACACCTCCACTGTCAACTCGGCGCCCGGACCGTGGGACCGGGTTCACCTCATCAGGTTCATCTGGCAGGCGAAAGGTTTGCTCACCCGGTTCCGGGGACACATGCTGCGCACGACCGGGTGCCGAGCGCCGTTGCCGTGCTGTGATCTGGCTGTGATCAGGTTCGCTTCGCCTCGGTGTCGGAACGAGATCGATTCGCCGGACGTTCTCTCCCGCAGAGGCACTGCGCGGGGCGGCAATGCCCGGGCGGGCCCCGTCTGTATGTCAAGGTTTATGGCGATTTGAACACTTTCCGCTTGGGCTTGGTTCCGCAGAGTGAATAAGGGGCTCAATAGCAGATCTCGGCTTGACTCTCCCGGAGCAGCGCAATTGTAATTTCACTCGTGTCGTTCGGCCGGAAACGGTAACGGCAACATCACGGGGACGCGAAAGACTGACGAGGGGCGCACATGACCGAGCTGGTGCAGCAACTGCTGGTCGACGACGCGGACGAGGAACTCGGCTGGCAGGAGCGCGCGCTGTGCGCCCAGACCGACCCCGAGTCCTTCTTCCCCGAGAAGGGCGGCTCCACCCGGGAGGCCAAGAAGGTCTGCCTCGCCTGCGAGGTCCGCTCCGAGTGCCTCGAATACGCCCTCGCCAATGACGAGCGCTTCGGCATCTGGGGCGGCCTGTCCGAGCGGGAACGCCGCCGGCTGAAGAAGGCCGCCGTCTGATCAGGCGCCGCCGTCCGAGGCGCCTCGGTCCGGCCGTCCGGCGGTTCTTGGTCCGGTCGTCCGAGAGCCGTCGATCCCGACGCGTCCGACCGGTGCCGCTCGAAGACGCGGCCGACCGGTGCCGCTCGAAGAAGGCCGCCGTCTTACGGACGTCGTCTTGCGGACGTCGTCTTGCGGACGCCGTCTCACGGACGGCGCTCCGCATACGTGCACAAAAGCGCGTAGACGTGTCACATACGGCCCGGCGCAGGTGGGTTGTCCACAGGCGGCGGGCCGCCTTGCTGTGCAGCCAGTAGTGTGGTCGCTCGTCCGAGACGCCCCGCTGCCCCCACCGGGCACAGGCGTCCAATGCAGTCCACCGAACCGGGGCCCGTACCTCGATGTCCGTGCACAGCCACCCGGCAGCCCACGACGTTGCCGCCATCCCTGAGTTCCCGCGTCATGTGGTGACGGCGGTCCTCGTCTCGCACGACGGCGCCCGCTGGCTGCCCGACACCCTCACCGGACTGCTGGGTCAGGAACGCCCGGTGCAGTACGCCCTCGCCGCAGACACCGGCAGCGCGGACGACTCCGCCCGGCTGGTCACCGAGGCACTCGGCGACGACCATGTGCTGCACCTCGCCCGGCGCACCGGATTCGGCCAGGCCGTCGACGAGTGCCACCGCATGGCACCGCGGCTCACCCCGGACGACCTGCCCTATCTGAAGCGGCCCAGCGGCTGGGACCCGGTCACCCGCACCTGGCGCGACGACGCCTACGACCTGCCCGAGCTCCCCTACGGCGAGCCGGTGCAGTGGCTGTGGCTGCTGCACGACGACTGCGCACCCGAACCCGACGCCCTGGCCCAGCTGCTGCGCGTCGTCGACAACGAGTACGAGCTCGGCCGCGAGGACGTGGCCGTCGTCGGCCCCAAGCTGCGCGGCTGGTACGACCGCCGGCAGCTGCTGGAGGTCGGCGTCTCCATCGCCAACTCCGGCCGCCGCTGGACCGGCCTGGACCGCCGCGAGCAGGACCAGGGCCAGCACGACCACGTACGGGCCGTGCTGTCGGTGTCCACCGCGGGCATGCTGATCCGCCGTGACGTCTTCGAGCAGCTCGGCGGTTTCGACCGGCATCTGCCGCTGATGCGCGACGACGTCGACCTGTGCTGGCGCGCGCACGAGGCCGGCTACCGGGTTCTGGTCGCCCCCGACGCGGTCGTACGGCACGCCGAGGCGGCCTCCCGCGAGCGCCGCACCGTCGACTGCGTGGGCCGCACCGCCGCCTCCCCGCACAAGGTCGACAAGGCCGGCGCCGTCTACACCCTCCTCGTCAACACCCGTACCGCGGCGCTGCCCTGGGTGCTGCTGCGCGTGGTCCTCGGCACCCTGCTGCGCACCCTCGCCTACCTCGTCGGCAAGGTGCCCGGCCAGGCGGTCGACGAGATCCGCGGCCTGATGAGCGTCCTGCTGCGCCCCGAACGCATCCTCGCCGGGCGGCGCCGCCGCGGCAGCCCGCAGATCGACAAGGCGGAACTGCGGGCGCTGTTCCCGCCGCCCGGCGCCACCGTCCGGGTCACCGTCGAGCAGGTCGCGAGCAACCTCGCCGGCCGCTCCGACCCCGAGGTGGCCTCCGGCGCCGGACGGCACGGCGGCGCCATCGAGTCCGGACCCGGCGGCGACGACGCCGACTTCCTCGAGATCGAGCAGTTCGCCCGCCTCAAGCGCATCGCCCGCAAACCGGGCCCGGTGCTCTTCCTCGTCCTGCTGGTCGTCTCCCTCACCGCCTGCCGCTCCCTGCTCGGCGGGGGCGCGCTCGCGGGCGGCGCCCTGCTCCCGGTGCCCGCCGGAGCGGGCGAGCTGTGGGCGCGCTACACGGACGCCTGGCACGCGGTCGGCACCGGCGGCACCGGCTCCGCACCGCCCTACCTGGCGATCGTGGCGGCCCTCGCCTCCCTGCTGCTCGGCTCCACCGGACTGGCCGTCACCGTCCTTCTGGTGTGCTCGGTCCCGCTGGCCGGCCTCACCGCCTACTTCGCCTCCCGCCCGCTGGTCCCCTCCCGGCTGCTGCGCGCCTGGGCGGCCGTCGCCTACGCCTTCCTGCCCGCCGCCACCGGCGCCCTGGCCGGCGGCCGGATCGGCACCGCCGTCCTCGCCGTGCTGCTGCCCCTCATGGCCCGCGCCGGCATCGCCGCGAGCGGCCTCACCAACACCACCGGCGGGCCCGGCAGTTGGCGGGCCACCTGGGCGTACGCGCTGCTGCTGACCATCGCCACCGCCTTCACCCCGATCGTGTGGCCGATCGCGCTGGTCCTCGGCCTCGGCGTACTGGCCCTGCGCCGCGCGGAACTCACCGCCCACGCCCCGCGCCTGCTCGCCCAACTCGCCACCCCGCTGCTGCTGCTGGCCCCCTGGTCGCTGTCCCTGCTGCCGTTCGGCTTCTTCCGGGAGGCCGGCCTGGAGTACGGCAGCGGCGCCGCCTCCGCCCTCGACCTGCTCGGCGCAAGCCCGGGCGGCCCGGCCACCTTCAGCGGGCTGATGCTGCTCGGCCTGGTCCTCGCCGCGCTGGCCGCCCTGCTGCGCTCGGAACGGCAGACGGCCGTCCGCGTCGCCTGGGCGACCGCCCTGGCGGGCCTCGTCTTCGCAGCGCTGTCCAACGGCTCCGCCTGGGCCGGACCGGCCACCCTCGTCTACGGCATCGCCCTGCTGGCCGCCGCCGCGGTCGGCGCCGACGGGGCCCGCGCCCGGGTCGCCGAGAGGAGCTTCGGCTGGCGCCAGCCGGTCGCCGCACTGATCGCCCTGGCCTGCGCCGCCGGGCCGCTGCTGCTCGCGGCCGGCTGGATGCTCCGCGGCGCCGACGGACCGCTCCAGCGCCGCGACCCCGTCCAGGTGCCCGCGTTCGTCGCCGAGGAGAGCAGCACCCGCGACCAGGCCCGCACCCTGGTGCTGGACAGCGACTCCGCCGCCCAGGTCCGCTACATGCTGGTCCGCGGCTCCGGAGCCCGCATGGGCGACGCCGAACTGGCATCGGCCGGCGGTGAGAAGAGCAGGCTCGACAAGGTCGTCGGCAATCTGGTCGCCGGGTCCGGCGCCGACCAGGCCGCCCAGCTCGGCACCTTCGCCGTCCGCTACGTCATGGTCCACCAGGGCGCCCCCCGCGAGGTCACCCGCGTCCTGGACGCCACCCCCGGACTGACCCGGCTCAGCCAGCAGGCCGGCGGCGCCCTGTGGCGGGTGGACCGCCAGGTGTCCCGCGCGACGATCGTCTCCGGCAAGGAGACCAAGGCGGTCGCGGCCGGCCCGGTGGAGATCCACACCGACATCCCCGCCGGACCCGAGGGGCGCGTGCTGCGCCTCGCCGACACCGCCGACGACGGCTGGACGGCCACCCTGGACGGCGCCCCGCTGCCCCGCACCACCGTCGACGGCTGGGCCCAGGGCTTCGAACTGCCCGCCTCCGGGGGCCGCCTGGACGTCACCTACGACGCCCCGCTCACCCACACCGCCTGGCTGTGGGCGCAGGGCTTCCTCGCGATCGTCCTGATCGTCCTCGCCCTGCCCGGCCGCCGCCGCCACATCGACGACGACCTGCCCGACGAGCCGGTGCCCGTCCCCACCGGCGACGGCCGCCGGGCCCGCCGCCTGCGCGCCCAGGCCGAGCAGGCAGGCACGGCGCAAGAGGCGGGCCGGGCCGGCCAGGCAGGGGAGGCCGGTCAGCAGGGAGAGCAGGGAGCCCCCGCTCCGATCCCCGCGCAGCCCGCCCACGACCCCTGGCAGCCGGAGCCGCAGCCCGACCAGGCGGCGCAGCAGTACCAGCAGCAGTACGCGGCGTACGCGGAGCCGATGCAGCAGCCCCAGCAGTACCAGGGGCAGCAGCAGTACCCCGAGCAGCAGTACCCCTACCAGGGCGCGTCCTACGACCCGTACGCCTACGACCAGACGCAGTACCAGCAGACCCCGACCTACGACCAGAGCTACCCGCACGGCTACGACATGCCGTACGACCCCACGGGCAGTGAGCGTCCCGACGGGAGCCAGCAGTGAACCGCACGACTCTGTCCCTGATCGCGGCAGCCACCGCCCTCGCCGCCGTCACCGGCTTCGCCGCGCTGACCACGCCGGAGACGCCGGCCGCGGACGACACGGCACGCGCCGCGGCCCGGCTCCCGGTGGAACGCACCAGCCTGCTCTGCCCCTCGCCCAGCACCTCCGACCTGGCCGAGACGACCTACTCCTCCTTCACCCCGGTCACCAAGGGCACGGAGAGCAAGGGCTCGGCCGAGCTGCTGCCGGCCCCGGTCGACGGGGACGGGGAAGCCGAGGGAGCCAAGGAGTCCGAGAAGCCGGACGCCGGCAAGGCCGAGCCCGTCCTGGAGCCCGGGGAGCCGGGCCGGCAGGCCACCGGTGACGTCTCCGGCGGTGAGGCCCCGGCCCTGATCGGCACCGCCGACGGCCGCTACGCCCCCGGCTGGACCGTGCAGCAGACCACCGAGGTCACCGCGGGTACCGGCCGCGGCCTCCAGGGCGTCACCTGCACCGCGCCGGACACCGAGTTCTGGTTCCCCGGCACCAGCACCTCCGCCGACCGCACCGACTACGTGCATCTGACCAACCCGGACGACTCGGCCGCCGTGGTGGACATCGAGCTCTACGGCAAGGACGGCGCCCTGAAGTCCACCGTGGGCGAGGGCATCACCGTCCGGGGGCGGTCCAGCGAGCCGGTCCTGCTCTCCACGCTCACCGAGGAGCGGCAGTCCGATGTGACGGTGCACGTGGTCGTCCGCAGCGGCAGGGTCGGCGCGGCCGTGCAGGCCCTGGACGACAAGCTCGGCGGCGACTGGCTGGCCGCGTCCACCGACCCGGCCGGCAGCCTGATCATCCCCGGCATCCCGAAGGACGCCACGGCCGTGCGCCTGGTCGCCTTCGCACCCGGCGACTCCGACGCCGACCTGAACGTCCGGCTGGCCTCGCCCACCGGTTCGATCACTCCGGCCGGTCACGAGACCCTGCACGTCAAGGGCGGCATGACGGCCGCCGTGGACCTGGGCGACATCACCCGCGGCGAGCCCGGCTCGCTGGTGCTGACCCCCACCGACCGCTCCGTCCCGGTCGTCGCCGCCGTCCGGGTGCTGCGCGGCAAGGGCGATGCCCAGGAGTCGGCCTTCATCCCGGCCGCCCGCCCGGTGTCCGGCCGGGCCACGGCCGTGGGCAACACGGCGAAGGAGACGACCCTGTCGGTGACGTCCCCCGAGGCCACCGCGCGGATCAAGGTCACCGCCTCACCGACCGGGGAGGACGGCACGCCCGCGACGAAGACGTACACGATCAAGCGCGGCACCACCCAGGACATCACCGCGCCCGTGCCGGAGGGGGCGAAGGGCGGCTACGCCCTGACGATCGAGCCGGAGACGGACACCCCGGTCTACGCGACCCGCACCCTGACCAGCGGGAAGACGGCCTTCACCAGCCAGACCCTGCCGGACGACCGGGGCATGGTGGCGGTCCCGGAGGCTCGGCAGGACCTGTCCGTCCTGCAGAAGTAGGCGGGAGCAGAAACAGGCGGCACTCGAAGCAGGCGGGACTTCAGGGCAGGTGGCCCTCCCGTCGGCGGGGCTTC
>NZ_BAAAIZ010000018.1:6887-12196 GCF_039526425.1 Streptomyces thermospinosisporus | reverse complement strand
GGCCGGTGCCGGGTCTCAGTCCTCCCCGTAGCGGGGGTCCACCGTCTCCGGGGTCAGCCCGAGCAGCTCCGCGACCTGCTCGACGACCACCTCGTGCACCAGCGAGGCCCGCTCGTCGCGGCCCTTGGAGCGGATCTCCACCGGGCGCCGGTAGATCACCACCCGCGCGGGCCGCCCGTCGCGTGCGGGCACGGCGCCGCCCAGCGGAACGGCCTCGTCGTTCCACCCGGCGGCCGCCCCGTCCAGCCGGGGCACGTCCAGCACCAGGAAATCGATGTCGGCGAGCTGCGGCCACCGCCGCTCCAGCCGCTCCACGGAGTCCTGTACGAGATCTGCGAACGTCTCCGCCCTGCTGGCCGCGAGCGGCACCTGCGGCGGTGCGATCGGTCCCCGCATGCCCCTGCCGTGACGATCACGGCGTCGGGGCCCGGGGCCGGCAGCGGCACGGGGCGTCACAGGGTTGTCCATCACTGTGCAGGGTAGTCTCCCGCGCCCCCGCATGCCCGACCCCGCACCGTCCCACGCCCCATGTCACTCACTGACCGTTTCAGCCAAAGTCGGGCTCGATTCCGTATCCCTCCTGGACCGGTGATCTCAAGGCGTTTGACGGCCTTTGTGCCAACTGGTGACCGCAATCAGAATCGGTCGCCGCCTCATGCGCCCCCGTCCGGCCAGGTCACCGAGCGGGTTCCCCGAGGCCGTGTGCGGCGTCTCACACCACGACACGGGGGAGTGACCTGGTGGAGAGTCGTCGCGGCCCGTTCAAGAGTGCGGTACCGTCCAACGTCGTGAGCCCTGTACGTCGCTGTTCGCGCACCGCTTGCGGCCGTCCCGCCGTCGCGACGCTGACGTACGTCTATGCCGACTCGACCGCGGTCCTCGGCCCCCTCGCCACCTACGCCGAACCCCACTGCTACGACCTGTGCGCCGAGCACTCCGAACGCCTGACCGCACCGCGCGGCTGGGAGGTCGTCCGCCTGCTCGACGGCTCGGCTCCGGCCCAGCCCAGCGGCGACGACCTGGAGGCCCTGGCGAACGCCGTGCGCGAGGCGGCCCGCCCGCAGGAACGCGCGGCGGGTGCGGGCGGCGGCGGACGCGGGGCCGATCCCATGGAGGTCGCCCGCCGGGGCCACCTCCGTGTGCTCCGCTCACCGGACGACTGACCCGCACCGACGACGCCGGTCCGCCGGACCGTTTCGGCACGGTGCCCGCCCCGTACGGCAGGGCACGACCGGCCGGTAGTTTGTGGTGACCGACAGGACTTCGGAAGGGCTGGGCCGTGGCTGCTGATCTCTCGCAGATCGTGAAGGCGTACGACGTACGCGGAGTCGTCCCCGATCAGTGGGACGAGTCCCTCGCCGAACTCTTCGGCGCCGCCTTCGCCCAGGTCACCGGCGCGAGCGCCCTCGTCACCGGCCACGACATGCGGCCCTCCTCACCGGGGCTGTCGGCGGCCTTCGCCCGCGGCGCCGCGGCCCGCGGGGCCGACGTCACCGAGATCGGCCTGTGCTCCACCGACCAGCTCTACTACGCCTCGGGGGCGCTCGACCTGCCGGGCGCGATGTTCACCGCGTCGCACAACCCCGCCCAGTACAACGGCATCAAGCTCTGCCGCGCCGGTGCGGCCCCCGTCGGCCAGGACACCGGGCTGGCTCAGATCCGCGCCCTGGTCGAGCAGTGGAGCACCTCCGGCGCCCCGGCGCCCGCCGCCGCCCCGGGCACGGTCACCCGCCGCGACACGCTCGCCGACTACGCCGCCCACCTGCGCTCCCTGGTCGACCTCACCGCCATCCGGCCCCTGAAGGTGGTCGTCGACGCGGGCAACGGCATGGGCGGCCACACCGTCCCCACCGTCTTCGAGGGACTGCCGCTCACGCTCGTCCCGATGTACTTCGAGCTCGACGGCACCTTCCCCAACCACGAGGCCAACCCGCTCGACCCGGCCAACCTGGTCGACCTGCAGAAGCGCGTCCGGGAGGAGGGCGCCGACCTCGGCCTCGCCTTCGACGGCGACGCCGACCGCTGCTTCGTCGTGGACGAGCGGGGCGAGCCGGTCTCCCCGTCCGCGATCACCGCCCTGGTCGCCTCCCGGGAGCTCGCCCGCAACGGCGGCAAGGGCACCGTCATCCACAACCTGATCACCTCCTGGTCGGTGCCGGAGGTGGTCAGGGAGCACGGCGGCACCCCCGTGCGCACCCGCGTCGGCCACTCCTTCATCAAGGCCGAGATGGCCGCCACCGGCGCGATCTTCGGCGGCGAGCACTCCGCGCACTACTACTTCCGCGACTTCTGGTACGCCGACACCGGCATGCTGGCCGCCCTGCACGTCCTCGCCGCGCTCGGCGGCCAGGACGGCACGCTCTCCGCCCTCGTCGCCGAGTACGACCGCTATGCCGGATCCGGTGAGATCAACTCCACGGTCGACGACCAGACCGCCCGCCTCGCCGCGATCCGCGCCGCCTACGAGGGCCGCGAGGGCATCACCCTCGACGACCTGGACGGCCTCACCGTCACCTCCACCGACTGGTGGTTCAACGTCCGCCCCTCCAACACCGAGCCCCTCCTCCGCCTCAACGCGGAGGCCCGCGACGAGGCGACGATGCGCCGCATCCGCGACGAGGCACTGGCGATCATCCGCGGCTGAGGGCCCCAGGGGGCCGCCGGTGCATCTGCCGCCGTGCGCGGCCCGCGGGTGCCGATCGTCTGCCGGCGCGCGGCGCGCGGGTGCCGATCGTCGGGAACCGCCGGCGGCCGGGCGTCCGGCATCCAAGGGCCGGTGTGTGGGGCGCGGAGCGGTCGAGGGCTGACGCGGGCGCCAAGCCTTGGAGGCTGAGAGCGCGCTGAGCGCAGAGATCCGGGGCCAGCGGTGCGGCGTCGGGCATCGGAAGCCGGCGGCCGCGCGGGCATCGAGCGCCGGAGGGCCGGCGGCGGGCTCTCGGATTGCGAGCCCGACGCGGTTCGGAGCCTTCGGCCGTCCGGCGACGTACGTAGCCTCGGCCGGCCGGGTCCCGGCGGTGGGTCGCGCCGTCCGAGGCCGACGACGGCTGGTCGCGCGAGCGGAGGCCGACGGTGTGGCCTCCGGCTGCGAAGGATCGCCGACGCCGCCCGGAACGCCGGTCATCCGAGGTCGGCGGGGTGCGGGCCGCGGGGACGCCCGGGCGGAGGGGTGGAAAGGGCTCCGCGGCCGACCGGGGCGCGGTACCGGCGGTACGCTGACCAGGCACATCCGCGCACTGTCACCCGCCGTGAAGGGAACCCCCATGCCGCTCGAAGCCGGACTCCTGGACATCCTCGCCTGCCCGGCCTGCCACGCCCCCCTCAAGGAGCAGGACGCCGAGCTGATCTGCACCGGCCAGGACTGCGGTCTGGCCTACCCGGTCCGTGACGGCATCCCCGTCCTCCTCGTCGACGAGGCCCGCCGCCCGGCGTAACCGCCGTTCCGGCGACCGCCGCCCCGCGAACCGACGCCCCGCCGATCGGAGGCACGCCGCCCATGCTCGACGAAAGCTTGCTCGACTCACCGGAGGGCCTCGCCGAGGCCGATCGCCGCGGGCTGCTCCGCGGGGCCGCCGAGGCCGGCGCCCGGGTCCGCACCGCCGCACGGCACGCCGCCGAGGCCGGGATCCAGGACCTGCAGCCCGACGGCCGGCCCCGCGCCATCCTCATCGCCGGCCCCGGCGCCGCCGCCACCCAGACCGCCGACCTGCTCGGCACCCTCGCGGGCTCCGGCAGCCCTGTCACCCGCCTCGCACCCACCGGCGTCGCCCCCGCCGCGGGCGCCCTGCGCTGGGAACTGCCCGGCTGGGCCGGCTCCGTCGACCTGCTGCTCATCGCCACCCCGGACGGCACCGAACCCGGCCTGTCCCTGCTCGCCGAGCAGGCCTACCGCCGCGGCTGCACCGTCGTCGCCGTGGCCCCGGCCCGCGGCCCGCTCGCCGACTCGGTCAGCGGCCACCACGGCCTGTTCGTCCCCATGGCGACCGCCCCCTACGACCAGGAGGAACCGCTCGCGGCCTCCGCCCCCGGCGTGCTGTGGGCGCTGCTCACCCCGCTGCTGGCGCTGCTCGACCGCACCGGGCTGCTCACCGCGCCGCAGGACGCCCTGGAGAAGGTCGCCGACCGCCTGGACCGCATCGCCGAACGCTGCGGCCCCGCCATCGCCGCCTACAGCAACCCCGCCAAGACCCTGGCCGCCGAACTCGCCGACGCGCTGCCCATCGTCTGGACCGAGGGCACCTCCGCCGGCCCCGCCGGCCGCCGCTTCGCCGCCGCGCTCGCCGAGCTCTCCGGCACCCCCGCCGTCGTCGCCGAACTCCCCGAGGCGCTCGCCGCGCACAGCGCCCTGCTGGCCGGCCCGCTCGCCGCCGGGGCCGACCCGGACGACTTCTTCCGCGACCGTGTCGAGGAACCGCCCGCCCTGCACGCCCGCGTGGTGCTGCTGCGCGACCGGCCCATCGGCAGCCTCACCGCCGCCCCCGCCGCACGCGAGCTGGCCCTCACCCACGACACCCCGATCAGCGAACTCGAACCGGAGCCCGGCGGCGAACTGGAGACCCTCGCCGAACTGATCGCCGTCACCGATTTCGCCGCCGTTTACCTGGCGCTCGCCTCCCGCACCTGATCATGCCCGGGACACCCTGAACCTCCCCTGCCCACCCGTCCCCTGCCGGGGAGACAGGCACGAGCACCGCAGAAGGAACCCAAGAGCCCCATGGACCGCCTCGAGAACACCATCCGCCCCTACGCCTGGGGTTCCACCACCGCCATCCCGCGGCTCCTCGGCACCGAACCCACCGGCGAACCGCAGGCCGAGATGTGGATGGGCGCCCACCCCGGCGCCCCCTCCCGCACCGCCCGCGGCACCCTCGCCGAGGTCATCGACGCCGCCCCCGAGAAGGAACTCGGCGCCGCCTGTGTCGCCCGGTTCGGCCCCCGCCTGCCGTTCCTGCTCAAGCTCCTCGCCGCCGGCGCACCCCTCTCCCTCCAGGTCCACCCCGACCTGGAGCAGGCCAGGAAAGGCTTCGAGGACGAGGAGCGCCGCGGCATTCCCGTGGACGCCCCGCACCGCAACTACAAGGACGCCAACCACAAGCCGGAACTGATCTGCGCGCTCACCGAGTTCGACGGCCTGTGCGGCTTCCGCGACCCGCTGCGCGCCGCAAGCCTCCTCGACGCGCTCGGCGTCGACTCCCTCAAGCCCTACGCCGACCTGCTGCACGCCCGCCCCGCCGACGCCGCCCTGCGCGAGGTCCTCACCGCGATCCTCACCGCCGACCCCGAGGAGATGGCCCGCACCGTCGCCGAGGCGG
>NZ_BAAAIZ010000018.1:0-6871 GCF_039526425.1 Streptomyces thermospinosisporus | reverse complement strand
GCCTGCGACCGCCTCGGCGGCGACCTGGCCCCCTACGCCGTCATCGCCCACCACTACCCGGGCGACCCCGGCGTCATCGCCGCGATGCTCCTCAACCACGTCCGGCTCCAGCCCGGCGAGGCCCTCTACCTCGGCGCCGGCGTCCCCCACGCCTACCTCAGCGGCCTCGGCGTGGAGATCATGGCCAACTCCGACAACGTGCTGCGCTGCGGCCTCACCCCCAAGCACGTCGACGTGCCCGAACTGCTGCGCATCGTCCGCTTCGAGGCCGGCGACCCCTCGGTGCTGCGCCCGGAGGCCACACCCGACGGCGAGGAGGTCTACGACACCCCCACCGACGAGTTCCGGCTCTCCCGCTACGTCCTGCCCGCGGGCGGCGCCATATACGACCTGACCCGCGAATCCCCGCAGATCCTGCTGTGCACCGCCGGCACCGTCCGGGCCGGCGAACACGAGCTGACGCCGGGCCAGTCCGTGTTCGTCGCGGCGGGCGAGAAGGCCGAAGTGTCCGGCACCGGCACGCTCTTCCGGGCCACCGTCGTCGCCTGACCGCCCGCTGATCCGGACCTGACGCGCCGGTGCTGCGGCGGGCTGCAACAATGGCCCACCGTCACAGGACGGTTCACGCCCCGAGCGGTCGCACGCGCCCGCCCCGGGGCCGGGAAAGCGGCGTACGAAGGGACAACGCGGACACATGAGCGCGTCAGGCGGCACCAAGGCGATCGTGGCGGCACTCGCCGCGAACCTCGCGATCGCGGTATCGAAGTTCGTGGCGTTCCTCTTCAGTGGCTCCTCGTCGATGCTCGCCGAGTCCGTGCACTCGGTCGCCGACTCCGGCAACCAGGCACTGCTGCTGGTCGGCGGCAAGAAGGCCCAGCGCCAGGCCACCCCCCAGCACCCCTTCGGCTACGGCCGGGAGCGCTACATCTACGCGTTCCTGGTCTCCATCGTGCTCTTCTCGGTCGGTGGCATGTTCGCCCTCTACGAGGGCTACGAGAAGATCAAGCACCCGCACGAGCTGGAGCACTGGTACTGGCCCGTCGGCGTGCTCGTCTTCGCGATCATCGCCGAGGGCTTCTCCTTCCGCACCGCCATCAAGGAGTCCAACGCCCTGCGCGGCCGCCGCTCCTGGAAGGAGTTCGTCCGCCACGCCAAGGCCCCCGAGCTGCCCGTGGTCCTGCTGGAGGACCTCGGCGCCCTCGTCGGTCTGATCCTCGCCCTCGGCGGTGTCGGCCTCGCCCTGCTCACCGGCGACAGCCTCTGGGACGGCATCGGCACCCTGTGCATCGGCGTGCTGCTCATCCTGATCGCCCTCGTCCTGGCCGCCGAGACCAAATCGCTGCTGCTCGGCGAGTCCGCGGGCGCCGAGGAGACCGCGAAGATCGAGGCGGCCATCGTCGACGGCGACACCGTGACCCGCATCATCCACATGCGCACCCTCCACCTCGGCCCGGAGGAGCTGCTGATCGCCGCCAAGATCGCCGTCCGGCACGACGAGACCGCAGCGGAGATCGCCGCCGCCATCGACGCCGCCGAGGCCCGCATCCGCGAGGCCGTCCCGATCGCCCGCGTCATCTACCTCGAGCCCGACATCTACAGCGAGGCCGAGGTCGCCAAGGGCCCCGACCCGGAGGCCACCCCCGGCGGTCCCGGCCCGGAGACCGCAGGCCACTGACGCACCGGAGGTCCGGCCCTGACGGCACCGGAGGCCGGGCCCTGACGGCACCGGAGGCCCGGCCGCCCGTACGGCAGGCGGCCGCCTCCCGCACGGAAGACGGCGGCCTCCTTCGCCGGCCCCCCGTGCCCCAAGGGCCCGACCGGGGCCGGCCCCAGATGGCCGGAAGTGTTCCCGGGCGGACTGGGGATCGCAGGCGGCTCCGGTGTAGCTTGGGACGGAGCCAGACGTCGCTGCTGATGGCGGTCGGGCGGTCCACTGCGGCCGGCCGAGGGAGAGAGGGCCTCCGACGGACTGCGCTGCGCGTACGCGGGCATGCCTGTGCCCTCTTTCGGGCACCCCTGTGTCCGCCGCCGCGCAGACCAGCCAGACCACCTCGACCCAACCCGAGGAGCAGCTCGCAATGACGACTGTCGAGAACCGACAGGACTTCAAGGTCGCCGACCTCTCCCTGGCCGAGTTCGGCCGCAAGGAGATCACCCTCGCCGAGCACGAGATGCCGGGCCTGATGGCGATCCGCAAGGAGTACGCCGAGGCCCAGCCCCTCGCCGGCGCCCGCATCACCGGCTCCCTGCACATGACCGTGCAGACCGCCGTCCTGATCGAGACCCTGGTCGCCCTCGGCGCACGGGTCCGCTGGGCCTCCTGCAACATCTTCTCCACCCAGGACCACGCCGCGGCCGCCGTCGCCGTCGGCCCCGACGGCACGCCCGACAACCCGCGGGGCGTCCCCGTCTTCGCCTGGAAGGGCGAGACGCTGCAGGAGTACTGGTGGTGCACGGAGCAGGCGCTGACCTGGCCGGACAGCCCCACCGGCGGCCCCAACATGATCCTCGACGACGGCGGCGACGCCACCCTCCTCGTCCACAAGGGCGTCGAGTACGAGAAGGACGGCAAGGTCCCCTCGCCCGACACCGCCGAGTCCGAGGAGCACCGCGTCATCCTCGAACTGCTCACCCGCACCCTGAGCGAGAACCCGCAGAAGTGGACGCAGCTCTCCTCCGAGATCCGCGGCGTCACCGAGGAGACCACCACCGGCGTCCACCGCCTGTACGAGATGCAGCGCGAGGGCACCCTCCTGTTCCCGGCGATCAACGTCAACGACGCCGTCACCAAGTCGAAGTTCGACAACAAGTACGGCTGCCGCCACTCCCTGATCGACGGCATCAACCGCGCCACCGACACCCTGATCGGCGGCAAGACCGCCGTCGTGTGCGGCTACGGCGACGTCGGCAAGGGCTGCGCCGAGTCGCTGCGCGGCCAGGGCGCCCGCGTGATCGTCACCGAGATCGACCCGATCTGCGCCCTGCAGGCCGCCATGGACGGCTACCAGGTCACCACCCTCGACGAGGTCGTCGAGACCGCCGACATCTTCATCACCACGACCGGCAACCGGGACATCATCATGGCCTCGGACATGGCCAAGATGAAGCACCAGGCGATCGTCGGCAACATCGGCCACTTCGACAACGAGATCGACATGGCCGGCCTCGCCAGGGTCCCCGGCATCGTCAAGGACGAGATCAAGCCGCAGGTCCACAAGTGGACCTTCCCCGACGGCAAGGCGATCATCGTCCTGTCCGAGGGCCGCCTGCTGAACCTGGGCAACGCCACCGGCCACCCGTCGTTCGTGATGTCCAACTCCTTCGCGGACCAGACCCTGGCCCAGATCGAGCTGTTCACCAAGCCCGACGAGTACCCGACCGGCGTCTACGTGCTGCCCAAGCACCTCGACGAGAAGGTCGCCCGGCTCCACCTCGACGCCCTCGGCGTGAAGCTGACCAAGCTCCGCCCCGAGCAGGCCGAGTACATCGGCGTGAAGGTCGAGGGCCCGTACAAGCCGGACCACTACCGCTACTGAGCCCGCGGCAGCAGGTTCTTCGAGGCAGGCCCCCGCACCCCCGTGCCGGGGGCCTGCCCCATGGACGGACCAGGCGACCGGTTCAGCCCGTCACGACTCAGGACCCTCATGCCCCGCGGCCGCTATTCGCTCCACGATCCGCACGACCACACCCCCCTCGCAGAAGAGCACTTCCACTGCGCCCCCGGCCCCTCCGGCTGGCGCTACGTCTCCCAGCTCACCGCCCCGTCCGGCGATCACCTGGGCTCGGTCGACCTCGCCCTGGACGAACTCGGCCGCCCCCTCCGCCTGGAACTCCACGCCGCCGACTGGCAGGTCCGCGGCGCCGCCCTCGACGGCGTCACCTGGGTCCGCACGGACCCCACGGGAACCCACGCCACGGAAGGCAATGTGCGCGCCCACGCCTTCACCGGCACGTCCCCCGCGTTCCTCGTCGCCACGACCCGTCTGCTGCGCCTCACCCCCTCGTCACCGGCCACCCGCGTACGCCTCGTCGCCTTCACCGATCCCGTGCTCGCCCCGCGCACCGTGGATCAGTCCTGGGCGCTGGTGAAAAGAGAAGCACACGCCACTGACAACGGCCCTCTGATCGTGGACGAATACCAGGTCACAGCCCTGGACACGGGCGAACGGCACAGCGTGCACATCGCCGGGGACGTCGTCCTTGCCGCCCCCGGCATCGAGCTGGAGGACCTGGAGACGCCCCCCTCGGTCTTCGACTGAACGCCGCCGCTTCGCCGTGTCCCGTCACACGGGCGGGACGAACCTCGTGGAGGCCTGCTCGTCCGCCGGCTCGGGCTGATGCTGGGTCTTCGGAGTTTCAGAGGCAGGCGACCCGGACGGCTGCGACGGGGACTGGGGCGCGGCGGGCGTTTGCGGAGCGGCGGGGCTCTGCGAGTCCGTCGGCCCCTGGGGCGCGGAGGGCGCGGACGGCCTCTGAGGCGAGGACCCCGTCACGTCCGCCGCAGGCGCAGGGACGGAAGAGGCGGGAGCCGAAGGGGGAGGGACGGACGGCGCAGGAACGGAAGGGGCAGGAGCCGAAAGGGGAGGAACCGAAGGCGCAGGAACGGAGGGGGACTGCCCCACTGCCGGGGACTGCCCCACCGCGGGGGACGGTCCTGCGGGGGACCGCCCCATCGCCCCGCCCCCGAAGGCCCGCCGGGCCTCCCGGGCCTGCCGCTCCTGCAGCACCGCGGCGAGATACGCCGCCGGCGGCACCCCCTGCGGCACCGGCGTTCCCGTACGCTCCGCGACATCCGCCGCCAGCCGCTCCGCCATCGACCAGCCCACCCGCGGATCGAGCTGCCGCATCCGGCCCAGGTACTGCCGGACGGCCAGCCACAGACTGTCCGGCACCGCCGACAGATCCAGCCCCGAGAACCGGCCGACCAGCCACGGCGGAGGCGGCGGCAGGAAGCCCGCCTGCCCCGCCGGCATCCGCTCCCGCACCACGAGCGTCCCGGCGAACACATCACCGAGCCGCCGTCCCCGTGCCGAGACGAGCGAGGCGATGCACGCCACCACCCCGAGCGTCATCAGGATCTCGATGACACCGATCAGACCCCGCACCAGAGCGTGCCGGAAACGGATCGGTCCGCCGTCGTCCCGCACCACCCGCAGCCCGCACGCCAGCTTCCCCAGCGACCGGCCATGGCTCAGCGTCTCCACCGCGATGGGCCCGCCCACCAGGATCAGCACGAAAGCCGAGAGGGATATCGCTGTCTGCGCGGCCTCGTCCAGGGAAGCGGTGGCCAGCACCAGCGCCACCGTCGCCAGCATGAAGACCACCATGGCGACCACCAGGTCGAGCAGCACGGCCAGCGCCCTGCTGGGCAGCCTCGCGGGCCGCAGCTCCAATGCCACGGCCTCGCCCGTCACCAGCTCACTCACGCATGCCGCCCTTCCCCTGCGATGATCCGAACACCGCCAGTCTGCCAAGCTGATGGCACATCGCACCGCAGTACGACCACCCGATCAACGCGATCACCGATCACCGGGGTCCGCAGACCGTGTCGATCGACCGAGACCGAGCCGAGGAGCAGGCACACAGATGGACCTCGACGTCTTCGTCTCCGCCCACCGCGTGGAGTGGGACCGCCTCGACGCCCTGCTCCGCCGCCAGCGCCTGCTCAACGGCGCGGAGGTCGACGAACTGGTCTCCCTCTACCAGCGCACCGCCACACACCTGTCGCTGATCCAGTCGGCGGCCCCCGACCCCCAGCTGACCGGCCGGCTCAGCCAGCTGGTGGCCCGCGCACGGGGCGCGGTGACCGGCACCCGACGAGCCTCCTGGCGGGACGTCACCCACTTCCTCACCCACAGCTTCCCGGCCGCCGTCTACCGCGCCCGCCGCTGGTGGGTGCCCACGGCCCTGCTGTCCACCGCCGTGGCGGTCCTGCTCGGCTGGTGGATCGGCACCCACCCCGAGGTGCAGGCCGCCATCGCCGCCCCCACCGAGCTGCGCGAGCTGACCCGCCCCGGAGGCCAGTACGA
This sequence comes from Streptomyces thermospinosisporus, assembly GCF_039526425.1. NCBI lineage: Bacteria > Bacillati > Actinomycetota > Actinomycetes > Kitasatosporales > Streptomycetaceae > Streptomyces > Streptomyces thermospinosisporus. The sequence continues at coordinate 842 of NZ_BAAAIZ010000018.1, read as the reverse complement.
GACGTACTACTCCAGCCACCCGGCGGCCTCCTTCGCCGCCCAGGTGTGGACGAACAACGCCTGGGCAGCCGCCCTGTGCCTGGTCTTCGGGATCTTCCTCGGCCTCCCCGTCATCTGGATCCTCTTCCTCAACATGCTCAACCTGGGCGTCGGCTTCGGTCTGATGCACTCGGCGGGCCGGCTCGACGTCTTCCTCGGCCTCGTCCTGCCCCACGGGCTGCTGGAGCTGACCGCCGTCTTCGTCGCCGCCGGTACCGGACTGCGCCTCGGCTGGACCCTGGTCGACCCCGGCCCGCGCACCCGGCGCAGCGCCCTCGCCGAGGAGGGCCGGGCGGCGCTGGCCATGGCGATCGGCCTGGCCCTGGTCCTCTTCGTCGCCGGTGCCATCGAAGGCTTCGTCACCCCGTCCGGCCTGCCCACCTGGGCCCGCATCGGCATCGGAGTCCTGGCGGAGCTCGCGTTCCTCGCCTACGTCTTCGTCGTGGGCCGGCGGGCGGCTCAGGAGGGCGAGACGGGGGACCTGGACGCGGCCGAGCGCAGCGCGACCGTGCCGACCGCCGCCTGATGTGCAAACGGCGCCACTGAGCTGCTAGTCTCCTCTTCGCCCCACGGGAGCCGTTGACACGGGCCTCGCGGGGAGGTAGATTCAAACAGTTGCCTGGACAGGGGTTCGAACCCGACCGGCGGCCGTGAGCATCTGCTCCGCTTCTTGAGATCGAGATTTCGAAGAAGCTTCTCCCGACGCATCGGAAAATGATGGCCGGTCTGTACGGCCCGAAACTTCTGATAAAGTCGGGTGCGCCGGAAAGGGAAACGCGCAAGCGGAACCCGGAAAGGCACCG
>NZ_BAAAIZ010000017.1:188770-208302 GCF_039526425.1 Streptomyces thermospinosisporus | reverse complement strand
CAGCTCCGGAAAGCAAAAGGGCCCACCGACTCCATCGGCGGACCCTCACGAAAGATCGAGGTTAGTACTCCAGCTGTAGATCGTGATCCGAGGGAGGCGCGTCGGCGAGGGACGGCCGTTATTCCAGCCACATTCCGTCGCGCATGATGACTCTCCCCCGTACATACAGCTCCCGATCCACCGCCGCGTGCCCGCGCTCGACGGCGTAGACGAGGTAGACGGCGACCTGAGAGTTCTCGATCCGCCCGGCGGTGCCGGTGTATTGGCGCTGGACGCCGACGGTGCGTGTGCCCTTCTTCACGTCGCCGGTCTCGTCGACGACCAGCACAGCGGCCTCGTCGTGGAGGTGCTCGACGACGTACTCGCGCACGTCGTGGACGGCCTCGGCATCCCAGGCGGCCCTGCACAGCAGATGCTGCATGCCGTGCGGAGTGGCCTCCCCGGCCCACTCTGCGATCGTCCAGCAGTTCTTGCGCGGCAGATCCGACAGCAGGCCCAGCACCAAGCGCTGGGCCCGGAGGCGGGGTTCGACCCGCGCGAACCGCCCGGCTATCCGGCTCATCAGGCCATCGAAAGCCTCCTGCCAGCGGGCAGGGTCTACGCTGTGACCTGCGGCCACCGCGTGACCGTTTGTCTTCACACGCCGATGATCAACGTGGCCGCACCTGTCTCCACAGCGCGTCAGGGTCGCGCAGCGTACGCATGCGGTCCTGGGTCAGGAGGACATGTGCAACGTGGCGAAGTCTGGTGGGTCGAGTTCGACGAGCGGCGGCCGGTCGTACTGCTGTCGGAAGGCGACGCTTCCGGGATCCGGGTGATGCAGGTCGTGGCACCGGCGGGCGTCGACATCAGCGGTCTGGGCGTCGAAGTGGCAGTAGGCGCCATGGAAGGACTGCCCTTTGAAGGCGTGCTGCGGGTCGCGTTCCCGTCTCCGGGCTTTACCCCTTGTACGTGGCTGACCACCGTGTCCCGGGACGACCTGATCGAGCGGGCGGGCGCCCTGCCCTGTGCGAAACTCAAAGAGATTGAGGATGCCCTCCGACTCGCTGGACAGGCGAAGGAGCGGACCCCGGCGACGACCGAGAAACTCAGCGAATTAAGGGACGCCCTCCGTCTCGGTGGACTTGAGTAGTCGGGTAGGCGGAGAAGGAACGGACACCCTCGGTGGCGTGGTCGATCTCGTCCAGATGAGCGACACTGACCACCTGTCTCCTCGGCGCCCCTCACCATCGAGATCACGATCTACGGCTGGAGTATCAGGACGCGGATGATGCGTGGTGCTTGGGGCAGCGTGAGCACTCGATCCGGAGGTTGCGAGCCAAGTAGGCACCGCCAGGGCAGGGCAGCAGGAAGCGGTGAAAACCGCCCATTCCTTGCTGAAGGCCTCCTCCAAAATCCAGTACTCGCTCCCTTCCTTGCTCGCGGCACACACTAGATGACCACTGGTAGAGCGGCCGGTGAAGAGCAGTTCACCTTCCTCCTCCAGGGAGGAGATGTCGGTGGCTTCGGTCAGTCGCACGTGCACCCATCCGTAGTTCAGACCACCGGCCACCAGCAGCGAACCATCATCAGACACGATGCCCCCCGCAAGCGCACGCGACTTCCACGCATCATTCAACAATTGGGCAGCGCCATCCAGATTCACTGAAATCCGCTCAACCGGCAGTGCATGAATGTGCACGACGCGGTGAAATGCCTCCACCACGGTTGGATGACCGCCCTCGAATCTACCTACCACCTCGAATCCAGCCCTTCGGAGGCGAGAAAAGATTTCAGTGTCCACAGCGTCGGCCACCCCTCCTCGTCATATCGGAATGCAACGTGAGCTTGCCGGCGCCCGACGGGACTGCCCAGCCGGACGCAACACTCGGGCGTCGCACCAGAGTTGCCGCACTACAGCCACTCGCGATGGCGGCGGCGGAAGTTGACGCGTACCGAACACTTGACACCGCAATTGGTCTGGACCAACTTGGTTGCAGCGATGGCCACCGCTCCCCTTCCCCACTCCCCCACCGGAGGCCTCAGTGGACCTCGTACACAGACGGTTCGGACGACGCAGGCGGGTGTGGGCGGCGGCCGTCACTGCCGCGCTCGCCCTCTCCTTCGCGGGCCTGGGCGCGAACCCGGCGTCCGCGGCCGACGTCAACAACGCCAAGAACGCGGGCTTCGAGTCGGGCCTGAGCAACTGGACCTGCTCCGCGAACAGCGGGACGACCGTCTCCTCCCCCGTGCACGGCGGCACCGCCGCGCTCAGGGCGACGCCCGCCGGGCAGGACAACGCACGCTGCAGCCAGACCGTGACCGTGAAGCCCAACTCCGCGTACCAGCTGAGTGCTTGGGTGCAGGGCGGCTATGCGTACCTGGGCGTGACCGGCACGGGAATCACGGACGTGTCGACCTGGACGCCGGACTCCGGCAGCTGGAAGCAGCTGACGACCGGCTTCACCACCGGGTCCTCCACCACCTCGGTGACGGTCTACACTCACGGCTGGTACGGCCAGCAGCCGTACTACGTCGACGACCTGTCGGTGTTCGGGCCCGACGGGGGCGGCGGCGGTGACCCGGAGCCCACCGTCCCGGGCACGCCGGGCGGGCTGAGCGTCTCCGGCACGACGACGAACTCCGTTTCCCTGAAGTGGAACACGGTCTCGGGTGCGACCGGGTACACCGTCTACCGGGACGGCACCAAGGTGACGGCGGTGACCGGCACCTCGGCCACGATCACCGGGCTCGAGTCCTCCACCTCGTACTCCTTCCAGGTGGCGGCCACCAACGCGGCGGGCGAGTCGGCGAAGTCGGCGGCGGTCACGGCCCGCACCAAGGACCGGGACAGCGGAGGCGGCGGTGATCTGCCGCGGCACGCGGTGACGGGCTACTGGCAGAACTTCAACAACGGCGCCGCGGTCCAGCGGATCTCGGACGTCTCGGACCAGTACGACATCATCGCGGTCGCCTTCGCGGACGCCACCGGCACACCGGGCGCGGTCACCTTCAACCTGGACACGGCGGGCCTGAACGGCTACACCGTCGACCAGTTCAAGGCGGACATCCGGGCCAAGCAGGCCGCCGGCAAGAAGGTCATCATCTCGGTGGGCGGCGAGAAGGGCACCGTCTCGGTGAACGACTCGGCCTCCGCGACCAACTTCGCCGACTCCGTCTACTCCCTGATGCAGGAGTACGGCTTCGACGGCGTGGACATCGACCTGGAGAACGGTCTCAACGCCACCTACATGACGCAGGCGCTGCGCGCGCTGTCCGCGAAGGCGGGACCGTCGATGATCCTGACGATGGCGCCGCAGACCATCGACATGCAGTCGACCTCGAACTCCTACTTCCGGACCGCGCTGAACGTGAAGGACATCCTCACGGTCGTCAACATGCAGTACTACAACAGCGGTTCGATGCTGGGCTGCGACGGCAAGGTCTACAGCCAGGGCTCGGTGGACTTCCTGACCGCGCTGGCCTGCATCCAGCTGGAGGGCGGCCTCGACCCGTCCCAGGTGGGCCTGGGCCTGCCGGCCTCGACCCGGGGCGCGGGCAGCGGCTATGTGGCGCCCTCGGTGGTGAACGCCGCCCTGGACTGCCTGACCCGCGGCACCAACTGCGGCTCCTTCAAACCGTCGAAGACCTACCCGAGCCTGCGCGGTGCGATGACCTGGTCCACCAACTGGGACGCGACGGCGGGGAACGCCTGGTCGAACGCGGTGGGTCCGCATGTGCACGCACTGCCGTGAGGCCGTCGGGCGCCTGAGGTCGTGACCCTCAGGCCCCGGTGTGCGAACTGCGCCCCTGTTCACCGCACTTGGCGGGCAGGGGCGCACGCTGTTGCTGCCGACGGGCTTACTTGAGCGTCTCCTGAAGCCAGTCGAAGGCGACCTCGCAGTGGACCCGGGGTGCCATCGGCGAGCAGTGCAGGCGGGCGCCCTCGGCGGCGTCCGCCCGCGCGTACGCCTCGTGCATCGACTGCCGCCAGCGGGCGACCGGGAACGCGCCGAGCGCCGGCGTGCCGTGCCGGAAGTCCAGGTCGTTGCCGTGCCGGAAGTCCAGGTCGTTGCCGGGCCGCCGCAGCACGGGCGGCGGCTCCCACGGCTGCCACAGCGGATCGCCCTCGTCGGTCGGCCGCGCGGGGCGGGCACCGGCTGCACCGCCCGGGACGGGGACGTGGTCCGGCCGCCGGACAGCGCCACCGCCCCCTTCGTGGGAAGCTCCGCGATGCGGGTGCCCGAACCGCGCCGGGCCGTCACCACACCTTGGGCGCACAGCAGTTCGTAGGCGCCGGTGATCACGGTCCGGGACACGCCGAGTTGCTGAGCGAGCCTGCGTGAGGCGGGCAGCGCGTCGCCAGGCCGCAGCCGCCCCGAGCGCACCATGGCGGTCACCTGATCGCACACCTGCTGCTGCAGCGTCGTACCGCTCTCCCGGTTCAGAGCGATGAGCAGCTCGCCCGACACCACGCCGTCCTCCGCTCCCCTCCAACTCGCGTTCGCGCACGCGGGGTTCGAGGAGTGTCTCGCTCTGCCGGACGACGCTATCACCGGCCGCCCGGACGGCTCGGTGGCCCCGCCCCGGTAGGTTCGCTCACGTCCCCTCGTACGGGGTGGACCGGGAGACACGCGCAGGGGAGACGTACATGGCCGTCATTCACCGCACCACCATGACGCCCACCAAGCTGGAGCTGCTCACCGGCTGGCTGCCGAAGCAGAGCTGGTACGCCGGGGACACCGGGCAGCCGGAGCCGGCGAGGGCGGGCGGGTTCCGGCTGGACGATCCGGAGGGCGAGGTCGGGATCGAGTTCATGGTGGTGACGGACTCGTCGGGGAAGGAACCGGTGGCGTATCTGGTGCCGTTGAGCTACCGGGGTGCGGCGCTGGAGGGTGCGGCGGACGAGGCGCTGATCGGGACCGCCGAGCACGGTGTGCTGGGCACGCGGTGGGTGTACGACGGTCTTCAGGACCCGGTGGTGAGGGAGCAGTTGCTGGCTCTGCTGCGTGGTGAGGCGGTGCCGCAGCATCAGTCGGAGAGCAACACCCCTGACCCGTCCGTCACCGTGCACGGCAGCTGCCCCGCCGGGGAGCCCGAGGTCCGGGTGAACCGGGTGCTGCGCCCGGGAGTGCACCCGCGCACGACGTCCGCGCATGTGGTGGCCGGGTGGACGTGGCCGGACGGGACGGGGGCGCGGGCTGTGTTCGCCGTCACGTGAAACATTCCGCAGGGCCCACCGCATCAGTGAGGTGAGAGGGCAGCTCGGGGAACGACGGGGGATCGACGGGGGGATGGCGGGATGGGGCTGGGGCAGAGGCAGGGGGCGGGGCGTGCGGTGGGGTACTCCGAGTTCGCCTCGGCGCGGGCCGGGCACCTGTACCGGTCCGTCTGTCTGCTGACGACCGCGCGGTGGTCGTGCTGCGGTACTGGGAGGACCGGTCGTGGACCGCCGACACCCTGCGCCCGGACGGGCTGCGGGTGGTGATCAGCGCGTTCAACTCCGGTGCCCGGCACGAGGACGCCACCCGGGACGCCCCGCGCTGAGCATGGCGGAGCTGCGCGAGATCGCCGTCAGCCCCGAGTGGGACCGGCTGGGGTGACGGACGGAACCCTCATAGGGGAACCCCGGCTAGAAGAACTCCGACCACGGCTGGTCCCAGATCTGCTTGATGCACAGCACCAGGAACAGCAGCCCGGCGACGGTCAGCATGGCGTTGCTGAGCAGGCCGTTGCGCCATTCGCCGGGTGTGCGGGAGGAGTTGAGGAGCCAGATGAGGGTGAGGGCCAGGAAGGGCATGAAGGCCGCGCCCAGGACGCCGTAGATGATGACCAGGCGGAAGGGCTGGCCCTCGAAGAGGAGGATCATCGGCGGGAAGGTCAGCCAGAGCAGGTAGGCGCGGAAGGGCCAGGACTTCTCGCGGGCGCCGGAGGCGATCTCCTCGCCCCTCGACTCGGCGGCCTTGCGCCGGCCTCGGGTGACGAAGTCGGTGAACATCAGGCTCACGCCGTGCCATACGCCGATCAGCGAGGTGAAGGACGTGGCGAAGAAGCCGATCAGGAAGAACTTGGCCGTCGCCGTGCCGTACTCCTTCTCCAGGATGTCGCCCAGCTGCAGCAGGCCCTTGTCGCCGCTGGCGATGGCCACATTGGCGGAGTGGAGCAGTTCGGCGCCGACGATGAGCATGGCGACGACGAACACACCGGTGGTGATGTAGGCGACCCGGTTGTCCAGCCGCATCACCTTCATCCAGGCGGTGTCGGTCCAGCCCTTGGCGTTCACCCAGTAGCCGTAGGCGGCGAGGGTGATGGTGCCGCCGACGCCGCCGATCAGGCCGAGGGTGTTGAGGACGGAGTCCTCCGCGTCGGGCAGCACCGGCAGCAGCCCGGCGAAGGCGTCGCCCAGGTTCGGGGTGACACGGACCGCCAGATAGACGGTGACCACGAACATGACGCCCACCAGGACCGTCATGACCTTCTCGAACACCGCGTACTGGTTGAACCAGACGAACACCAGGCCGACCAGCGCGCAGGCGATGCCCCACCATTCGAGGTCCATGATGCCGGGGAAGAGCGCCTGGAGCGGCAGCGCGCTGGACGACATGGCGGCCGCGCCGTAGACGAAGCCCCAGACGACGACGTAGACGCCGAAGAACCAGGTGGTCCAGCGGCCGAGGCCGGCCCAGCCGTCGAAGAGGGTGCGGCCGGTGGACAGATGCCAGCGTCCGGCCGCCTCGGCGAGGGAGATCTTCACGATGCAGCCGATGACGGCGGCCCACAGCAGGGTGTAGCCGAAATTGCTGCCCGCGATCAGCGTGGCGACCAGGTCACCGGCGCCGACGCCGGTCGCGGCCACGACGATCCCGGGGCCGATGTATCTCCAGCTGCTTCTGCGGGGCCTGGAGCCCGCTTCGGCCCCTGCTCCGGTGTCCTGGGTGTTTCCCGTGTGTCCCGTGGTGTCCGCCATGGGGGTCAAGAAATCCCATGCGGGGCGGCGGGACAAGAGGGCCTGCGGGGATCTTCACCGGATGTGCCTGACCGTATGACCGAAAACCCGCGTACGGACTGAGAACCCGCGCGCGGACGGAAACCCGCGCGCGGACCGGAAACCCGCGCGCGGTTTTCCATACGCCGACGATATGCGCCGACCCCTTGCCATACATACCCCCAGGGGGTATACAGGGACCTGCGATCGAGATACCCCCTAGGGTATCCAGCGGCAAGTGAGGGAGCACCGATGGCCACCACCGTCCCGGACCGGACCACCGAGGTCGAACTCGCGATCGGCGGCATGACCTGCGCCTCGTGCGCCGCGCGGATCGAGATGAAGCTCAACCGGATGGACGGTGTCACCGCCACCGTCAACTACGCCACCGAGAAGGCGAAGGTCAGCTTCGGCGGCGATGTCGCCGTCGCGGATCTGATCGCCACCGTCGAGGCGACCGGGTACACCGCGCACGAACCCCGGCCCGAGCCGGAGCGGACCGGCACTGCGGCCCCGCGCGAGGAGTCCGACCCGCTGCTGCCGCTGCGGCAGCGGCTGATCACCGCGGTGGTGCTCGCCGTGCCGGTGATCGTGCTCGCGATGGTTCCGGCCTGGCAGTTCGAGTACTGGCAGTGGCTGTCGCTCACGCTGGCCGCCCCGGTGGTCACCTACGCCGCCTGGCCCTTCCACCAGGCCGCGTTGACCAACGCCCGGCACGGGGCGGCGACCATGGACACCCTGATCTCGGTCGGAGTGTCGGCGGCGTTCCTGTGGTCGCTGTGGGCGCTGTTCTTCAGCACCGCCGGGACGCCCGGCATGACCCACCCCTTCGAGCTGACCATCGAACGCGGGGACGGCGCCGGGAACATCTACCTCGAGGCGGCCGCCGGAGTCACCGCCTTCATCCTGGCCGGCCGCTACTTCGAGGCCCGCTCCAAGCGCCGGGCCGGGGCCGCGCTGCGGGCGCAGCCTGCGGCTGCGCCGGTTCGAGGCCGCGCGATGACCACCCGCCGGGCCGTCATGGGACACGCTCAGGAAGGGAACCCGAGAACCATGGACCACACCGAGCACGGGCACTCCCGCCCCGTGCACAGGCACACCACCGGGCACGGGCACAGCGACCACGGAAACAGCGCCCACGACGGCCACGGGGCTCACGACGGTCACGGGGCTCACGGGGCTCACGGGGCTCACGGGGCTCACGGGGCTCACGGGGCTCACGACGGTCACGGGGCTCACGGGGCTCACGGACGCGTCGGCGCCTCCTGGAGGACCGCCGTGAAGGCGACCCTGCACTGCCTGACCGGCTGCGCCATCGGTGAGATCCTCGGCATGGTCATCGGCAGCGCCCTGCTGTGGGGCAATGTGCCGACCATGGTGCTGGCGATCGCGCTGGCGTTCCTGTTCGGCTACTCGTTCACCCTGTTCGCGGTGGTGCGGGCCGGGGTGAGCCTGAGGAACGCGGTCCGGATCGCGCTCGCCGCCGACACCGTCTCGATCGCCGTGATGGAGCTGGTGGACAACGCCGTCATCGCCCTCACCCCGGGCGCGATGGAGGCCCAACTGGCCGACGGGCTGTTCTGGTACACGCTCCTCGGCGGCTTCGCCGTGGCGTTCGTGATCACCACACCGGTCAACAAGTGGATGATCGGCCGCGGCAAGGGGCACGCGGTGGTGCACGCGTACCACTGAGCCGCGGCCGATCGCCTACTCGGCGCCGGCGCCGGCCTTCCGGTCGGCGCCGCTCTCCGTCCCGGCGCCCGCCCCGGCCTTGGCGTCCGCGTCCTTCGCGCCCGCATCCTTCGAGTCGGCACCGGCTTCCTGGCCGTCCTTGTCCTCGGCGTCCGCCTCCCCGGCTCCGCCGTCGTCGAAGTACGCGTCGAGGACCTTGTCCAGCCCGGCGTCCCACTCCGCGAAGCGGCTGCGGGACGGGGCCTCGATGTCGATCGGGTACCAACGGCGGTCCGGCGTATGGACGGTGACGGTGTATCGCTTGCCGAAGCGCGCGACCGACGTCTCCACCGCCCCGATCTCGTCCCAGCGGAACTCGCACTCCTGGTCGTCCAGCCGCAGCCGGATGCCGCGGTGGTCGGCGAGGATGCGGGCGCGGCGGTCGGACGCCTCGAAGACCGGTCCGTCCGGGGCCGGTTCCTCCTCCTCGGGGGCCTGCTCCTCCTCGGCCGGCGGCTCGGACGCCGTGGCGTCCTCCTCGGTCTCCTCGACCGGCTCCTCGGGCTCCTCCGCCTTGGCGTCCTCCTCGCGCCCGGAGACGGGTGAGGAGAGCCCGGGGATGAAGGCCGGGTCGAAACCGGCGCCTTCCAGGGGCTGACTGCTCGAACCTATGCGCTGCTCCACAGCGGAGCAGTATGGTCGACAAACCTGTGCCCGGCCCAGCCAGCCCCTGCTTCGTTATACGACCTTCGTCGGCACCGTCTTCGCCGGCACCGTCACACGAACAGGCTCAGCACCGCCGCGACCGCGAAGCCCGCGACCGACAGCACGCTCTCCAGGACGGTCCACGTCCTGAGGGTGTCCCGTTCGCTGATGCCGAAGTACTTGGCCACCATCCAGAAGCCGCCGTCATTGACGTGCGAGGCGAAGATGGAGCCCGCGGAGATGGCCATGATGACCAGGGCGATGAAGGCCTGGGAGTGGTCGCCCTCGGCCAGCAGGGGGGCCACGATGCCGGCCGTGGTCACGATCGCCACCGTCGCCGAGCCCTGCGCGACCCGCAGCACCAGGGAGATCAGGTACGACAGCACGATCACCGGCAGGCCGACGTCGTTGAAGGTGTCGGAGAGCGCCTGGGCGACCCCGCTGCCCTTGAGGACGGCGCCGAAGACGCCGCCCGCGCCGACCACCAGCAGGATGTTGCCGACCGGCTTGAGGGAGGACGTCGAGACGGCCTCCAGGGACTTGCGGGACCAGCCGCGCCGGATGCCGAGCAGGTAGTAGGCGAGGAACAGGGCGATGGTCAGGGCCACGAAGGGGTGGCCGAAGAACTCGATCACCGAGCGGAGGGTGGAGGGGTCCAGGGCGATCGAGGAGAAGGTCGCGGCGAGGATCAGCAGCAGCGGGGTGCCGATGATGCCGAGGACCGTGCCGAGCGGCACGGGGGTCTCGCGGGGCTCGACGCCGGAGGCCCGCTGCTCCTCGACCACGGCCCGCCGGGCGTCCGCGGCGGCCTCGACCATGTCCTGCGGCACGCCGACGAAGATGCGCCGGCCGATCCAGGCCGAGTAGACCCAGGCGGCGATCACGGCGGGGATGCCGCAGACGATGCCCATGAGGATGACCCAGCCGAGGTCCACATGGAGCAGTCCGGCGGCGGCCACCGGGCCGGGGTGCGGGGGCAGGAAGGCGTGGGCGACGGAGAGGCCGGCGAGCAGCGGCAGGCAGTACAGGAGGATGGACCTGCCGGAGCGCTTGGCGGCGGCGTAGACGATCGGCGCGAGCACGAAGATGCCGACGTCGAAGAAGACCGGGATGCCGAAGATCAGGCCGGTCAGACCCATGGCGAGCGGGGCGCGCCGCTCCCCGAACAGGCCGAGCAGCCGGGACGCCAGCACCTCGGCGCCGCCGCTGACTTCGAGGATCGCGCCGAGCATGGTGCCCAGGCCGATGATGATGGCGACGTGGCCGAGGATGCCGCCCATGCCGGACTCGATGGTGGAGACGGCGTCGGACTTCTGCACGGTGCCGAAGAGTTCGGTGACCGACAGTCCCGCCAGCAGGCCGACGGCTATGGAGACGCCGAGCAGCGCGACGAACGGCTGGAGGCGGACCCTGATGATGAGGAAGAGCAGCAGGGCTATGCCGAGGGCGGCGACGGTGAGCAGCCCGGCGGTGCCGTCGAGGAGCAGCAGCAGACCGCCGGTGTGGGGTGGGGTCTCGGGGGCGGGGGCCGAGGCGGCGAGGTGAAGGGATGAGAGGGACATACGGGGGTCCTCTGGGTAAGGGCATGGTGTTTTCGGGCAAGGGGGATCGCGGCACGGCGCCCCAGGGGGTGTCGGGCGCCGTGCCGGACGGCGTGTGTGTGCGTGGGGGGTGAGGGGGTGTCAGTCGAGAACGGCGAGTGCGTCGATCTCGATGAGGAGGCCGGCGGGGAGACCGACGTAGACGGTCGTGCGGGCCGCAGGGGGCTGGGTGAGGCCCTGCTCCTCGAAGTAGGCGTTGTAGATCTCGTTCATCTCCGCGAAGTGGTCCACGTCGGTGAGGTAGACGCGGATCATCATCACGTCGTCCCAGGTCGCGCCGCCCTCCTCGAGGACGGCCTTGACGTTGGCGAGGGTCTGCAGGGTCTGCTCGCGCAGGGTGGGGCCGGCGGGGGTGGGGGCCTTGCCCTCCTCGGCGGGGAGGAACCCGACCTGGCCGGCGACCTGGAGGATGTTGCCCTTGCGCACGCCGTGCGAGAACTTCGCCGGCGGGGTGGTGTGGGTCTTCGGGGTGAGCGCGGTCTTCTCGGTCATGGCGTGTCCTTGTCGGGGTGGTGCACGGGCGTTCTGCCGGAGTACTCGCCGCTGATCGCGTCCGCGGTACGGCGCACCAGCGGGAGCAGGGTGAGGAGTTCGTCGGCGGTCACCACGACGTTCGGCGCGGAGACCGACATGGCGGCGACCACCCGGCCGTCGGCGCCCCGGATGGGGGCGGCGACGCAGTTGATGGACTCCTCGTGGCCGCCGAGGTCGGTGGCCCAGCCCTGTTCGCGCACCTTCGCCAGCTCCTTGAGGAAGGCCTCGGCGTTCGGTGTCGAACGGGGCGTGTACATGGGGTAGTCGAGCTTCTCGGCGAGGGCCCGCCGCTCGGGCTCGGGCAGGTCGGCGAGGAGGAGTTTGGCGACGGCGGCGACGGTGATGGCGACGGGCTTGCCGATGCGGGAGTACATGCGCACCGGGTAGCGGCTCTCCACCTTGTCGATGTAGAGGACCTCGTTCTCCTCGTACACCGCGAGGTGCACGGTGTGCCCGCACTGTTCGTTGAGGCGCACCAGGTGGGGGTGGGCGATCTCGCGGACGTCGAGGTTCTCCATGGCCTCCTGGGCGAGGGCGAAGAGGCGGGCGCCGAGGCGGTAGCGCTGGTCGGACTGGCGGTAGACCAGGCCGTGTTCGTGGAGGGTGCGCAGCAGGCGCAGGGCGGTGGACTTGTGCACGCCGAGGCGGTCGGCGACCTGGCCGAGGTCGGCGGGGCCCTCGGCGAGCAGCGGCAGGATGCTCAGCGCGCGGTCTACGGTCTGGCTCATGGGGTGCGTACCTCCTCGTCGGCCCGTTCCACGACGGCCGTCCAGCCGGGGCCGAGTCGCAGTCTCCCCCACGCGGTGTCGTCGAGGGCGGCGAGGCGGGCGGTGAGCGCCGCGGGCGGGGGCGGTGCGAGGTCGCCGGGGGTGGTGAGGGCGGCGGCGGCCCACAGGTGCCCGTAGCGCAGCCGCTGCCGTACGGGCAGTCCGCGCAGGGTGGCGGAGAGGAATCCGGCGGCGAAGGCGTCCCCGGCGCCGACGGTGGCCACGACGTCGACGGCGAGCGCGGGGACGGAGGTGCCCTGGGCCGGGACGGAGGTGCCTCGTGCCGGCGGGGCCCCGTGGAAGGCCTCCGCTCCCTGGGCGCCGCGCTTGACGACCAGCGTCTCCGGCTCCGGCAGGGCCCTTCTGATCGCCTCCGGGCCGCCGGTGATGCCCCAGGCCTCCTCGGCCTCGTCCTCGCCGACGAAGACGAGGTCGGCGCGGCGGGCCAGGTCGAGCAGGATGCGGGGGCCCTCGGGGTGCGGCCACAGGCCGGCCCGGTGGTTGACGTCGAAGGAGATCAGCGGGCGGTCCGGGCGGGGCGCGGTGAGTTCGCCGAGCAGGTCGCGGCAGCCGTCGGAGAGGGCGGCGGTGATGCCGGACAGGTGCAGGACGCGCCCGTCCAGTGCGGCGTCGGCGGGCACGTTCGCCGGGGTCATGGCGGAGGCGGCCGAGCCCGCGCGGTAGTACGCCACCTCGTGGGCGTCGGTCGCGCGGTCGCCCGCGGTGCGGAAGTAGATGCCGGTCGGGCGGTCCGGGTCGCGCCGCACCCGGGAGACGTCGACGCCGTGCCCGGCGATGGCCGCGAGGAGGTGGTCGCCGAAGGGGTCCGCGCCGACCCTGCTGATCCAGCGGGCCGTGTGCCCGGCCTCCGCGAGCATGCACGCGGTGTTGGATTCCGCGCCGCCGATCCCACGATGGAAGGACGGCACCTCGGCGAGGCGGCCCGGTACGGAGGGCCGGAACGTCACCATGGACTCGCCGAGCGCCACGACGTCCACGCCGCGGGCGGGGTCAGAAGGTCCGGTGACGGTCACGATGGCGGGGCTCCTTGTCGCCTGAGGGCTGCGGTGTCCGTTGACCCCGCGTGGCCGAGATGTTAGACAGCGGTGAGCGACATACGCAATGAGCGTTGCACAAAGCGCAACGCCCCTGATCAGGAGGTTCCCCATGGTCTCCGGCCCCGGCCCAGAAGCCCTCGCCCGACTCGCGGAGGAACGCGTCGACCACCGCTTCAGGGGCCTCCCGCCGGAAGCCGAGGGCCTCACCGTGGGCGAGCTGGCCGCCCGGCGCCTCAATCTCTTCACCGACGGCTTCACGACGCCCGTGCTCGCGCTGTCCGCCGAGCGCCTGGAGCACAACCTGAAGGTGATGGAGAGGTACGCGGCCCGGCACGGCCTCGCCTTCGCCCCGCACGGCAAGACCTCCATGGCCCCGCAGCTGTTCCAGCGGCAGATCGAGCACGGGGCGTGGGGCATCACCCTGGCCGTGCCGCACCAGGTGCGGGTGGCCCGCGCGTTCGGCGTGCGGCGGGTGTTCCTCGCCAACGAGCTGGTCGACCCGGCGGCCCTGCGCTGGATCTCCGCGCAGCTGGACGCCGACGAGGACTTCCGCTTCATCTGCTACGTGGACTCGGTGCGCGGGGTGGAGCTGATGGATGCCGCGCTGAGCGGCGCCGGCCGCCCCGTGGACGTGGTGGTCGAGCTGGCCGCCGGCGAGGGCGCCCGGACCGGGGTGCGCACGGAGGCCGAGTGCGGCGCCGTCGCCGACGCCGTGGCCGGTGCGCGCGGGCTGCGGCTGGTCGGCGTCGCCGGGTACGAGGGCGAGGTGCCGAAGGCCGACCCGGAGCGGGTGGCCGCCTGGCTGCGCCGGCTGGTCGCGCTGGCCGTGGAGTTCGACAAGGCCGGGCGGTTCGCCGGGCTGGACGAGATCGTGGTGAGCGCGGGCGGCAGCGCCTGGTTCGACGCGGTCGCCGACGCCTTCGCCGCGATCCCCGGTCTGTCGGCCCCGGTGCTGAAGCTGCTGCGCTCCGGCGCCTATGTCTCGCACGACGACGGGCACTACCGCAGGCTCACCCCGTTCAACCGGGTCCCCGAGGAGGGCGCCCTGGAGCCCGCGTTCCGGCTGTGGGCCCAGGTGGTCTCCCGGCCGACTGCGGAGCAGGCGTTCCTCAACGCGGGCAAGCGGGACGCGGCGTACGACCTGGATCTGCCGTTCGCCCAGGTGGTCCGGCGGGACGGGGCCGAGCGCCCGGCCGAGGGGATCACGGTGACCGCGCTCTCCGACCAGCACGCCTGGCTGCGCACCACCGCCGAGGCCGATCTGCGGGTCGGCGACTGGGTGGGGCTCGGGCTGTCCCACCCGTGCACCTCGTTCGACAAATGGGTGCTGATCCCCGTGGCCGAGGCGGACGGCACGGTGACCGACTACATCCGCACCTTCTTCTGAACCTTCATCTGAGGGACCCTTCTGAGAGACCGGGGGAGACCGGCATGGAAGAGCTCGTCATACGGGACGCGGACGTCGTCGACGGCTCCGGGGAGCCGTCGTACCGGGCGGACGTGGTCGTCGACCGCGGACGGATCGTGTCCATCGTCAAGGAGGCCGCCGCGGCGGGCTGCCAGCGGCCCAAAGCCCGGCGCGAGCTGGACGCCGAGGGTCTTGTGCTCTCCCCCGGCTTCATCGACATGCACGCCCACAGCGATCTGGCGCTGCTGCGCGACCCCGACCACAGCGCCAAGGCCGCGCAGGGCGTGACGCTGGAGGTGCTCGGGCAGGACGGGCTGTCGTACGCGCCGGTCGACGACCGCACGCTGGGCGAGGTGCGCCGGGCCATCGCGGGCTGGAACGGCGCCGGGGACGACATCGACTTCGACTGGCGCTCGGTCGGCGAGTACCTGGACCGGCTGGATGGGGGCATCGCGGTCAACGCCGCCTATCTGATCCCGCAGGGCACCGTGCGCGCGCTCGTCATGGGCTGGGAGGACCGCAGGGCCACGCCCGAGGAGCTTCAGCGGATGCGGGAGCTGGTCGCGGAAGGCATGGAGCAGGGCGCGGTCGGCATGTCCTCCGGGCTGACCTACCCGCCGGGCATGTACGCCGACGGCGCCGAACTCACCGAGCTGTGCCGGGTGGTGGCCTCCTACGGCGGCTACTACTGCCCGCACCACCGCTCCTACGGGGCCGGCGCCCTGGAGGCGTACGAGGAGATGGTGACGCTGGCCCGGCGGTCCGGCTGCCCGCTGCATCTGGCGCACGCCACCATGAACTTCGGCGTGAACAAGGGCCGGGCGCCCGAGCTGCTGGCCCTGCTGGACCGGGCGCTGGGCGAAGGCGCCGACATCAGCCTCGACACCTATCCGTACACGCCGGGCTGCACCACGCTGGTGGCGCTGCTGCCGAGCTGGGCGAGCGAGGGCGGTCCTGAGGCGGTGCTGAAGCGGCTCGCGGACGAGGAGACGGCCGAGCGGATCCGGCACGACCTGGAGGTGACCGGCTCGGACGGCTGCCACGGGGTGCCCGTGGAGTGGGAGACGATCGAGATCTCCGGGGTCGGCGACCCGGCGCTCGGCGAGTACGTGGGCCGCACCGTGCTTCAGTCGGCGCGGGAGCGGGGCGAGAGCCCCTGGACGGTCGCCCGTGAGCTGCTGCTGCGGGACCGGCTGGCGCCGACGATCCTGCAGCACGTGGGCCACGAGGAGAACGTGCGGGCGATCATGCGGCACCGAGTCCATACCGGCGGCTCGGACGGCATCCTCCAGGGCAGCAAGCCGCATCCGCGGGCCTACGGCACCTTCCCGCGCTACCTCGGTCACTATGTGCGCGAGGCGGGGGTGCTGTCGCTGGAGGAGTGCGTGGCGCATCTGACCTCGCGTCCGGCCGCGCGGCTGCGGCTGCCGGACCGGGGCCTGGTCCGCGAGGGGTACAAGGCCGACCTGGTGCTGTTCGACCCTCAGACGGTGGCCGCGGGGGCGACCTTCGAGGAGCCGCGCACGCTGCCGACGGGCATCCCGTACGTCCTGGTGGACGGGCAGTTCGTGATCGAGGACGGGCGGCGCACCGATGTGCTGGCCGGGCGGGCGGTGCGCCGGACTCCCCGGTGACCGCCCGCCCCTGAGACCTTGCCTACGGCTTGGGGACGAGGCAGCCGCTCGCGTCCAGCTCGAGCTTGCTGTCCGGGCCGAAGCAGGCGGGGAACAGGTAGGTCTGCTGGGCGTAGTTGATGCCCTGGCGGACCGTGACCTGGCCGTTCTCGTCGACCTCGCACGGGTTGTTGAGCGTGCAGCGCTCGCCGTCCTCGTTGCCGGTGTTGTTGACCGCGACCACCTTGCCGGTGGCGGAGTCGACGACCGGGGAGCCGGAGGTGCCGCCGATGGTGTTGCACTCGGGCGTGTAGCGGACCGAGTCCTTGAAGGTCCAGTCGCCTTCCTTCAGGCGGTGGGCGAAGCCGTCGACGGAGCAGTTGTAGATCCGCCTCCAGTAGCCGGAGACCACGCTGATGGAGGTGCCGGCGGCGGGACGGCTGTCGTCGAGGGTGAGCGCGTCGATGCCGTAGGAGCTCTTGATCCGGGCGTAGCTGGTGCTCAGCCGGTAGATCGCCGCGTCCGTGTCGGTCATGGTCGCGTACAGCAGGCGGTCGGCGCGCAGGGTGGCGACCCGCGATCCCGAGGCGTTCAGCAGCGAGAAGGTGCGGCTGGAGGCCCGGTCGGTCAGGACCTGGCCGGGGCCGGGGAAGCCGCTCTCCAGGCAGTGGCCGTTGGTCAGGACGAGCGCGGGGTCGTCGTCCTCGGCGTCCGGCATGCGGACGACGGAGCCGGAGCAGTTGCTGAGCGCGACCGTCCCGGCGAAGTTCACCGCACCGGCCTTCGGTGCGGTGAGCCCGGACAGGGAGTCGAGGACGCCGTTGACGGTGTCCATCACCGTGCCGGTGGTCGTCGTGCCGGTGGTCGTCGTGCCCGTGGCCGCGGCCGTGTCCGCGGACGTGGGGGGAGCTTCGGCGGCGACCGCGGGCATCGCGCCGGCACCGGTCATCGCCAGCGCGCACAGCGCGACGACGAGAGGTTTTCTCATGTGGGGCCCCTCTATGCGACGGAGGCGACCGGATCGCTCCGGTCGCCCGCAGAATTGTCATGCGCATTGTCATCGCCGGGACTCCGGGACGACAAGGGCTGGTTTCCGCCGGTAACCCCACGGGGCGCCGGCCCGCCCGCGCACCGGATCAGGTTCGCCCGGCGGTGTGAAGGAGCGGGCGCCCGTCGTGGGGAGGGTCGGTGTGGAGGTGATGGAGAGAACCCCTGCGCCGCAAGGGACCCTTGGGGCCGCTGGGGTGCATAGCCACCCAGACCGGAACGTCTCACGTGGCGGAAAACACGGCCCAAGGGGCGATTCGGGACCGTAAGCTCCCTGCATGCAGGTGATCCAGTCGACCAAGCTCGCCAACGTCTGTTACGAGATCCGGGGCCCGGTGCTCGAGGAGGCGATGCGGCTCGAGGCGGCCGGTCACCGCATCCTCAAGCTCAACACCGGCAACCCGGCGGCGTTCGGCTTCGAGTGCCCGCCCGAGATCCTGGAGGACATCCTCCGCAACGTCGCCACGGCCCACGGCTACGGCGACGCCAAGGGCCTGCTGGCGGCCCGCCGGGCCGTGGTGATGCACAACCAGACCCTCGGCATCGAGACCGACGTCGAGCACGTCTTCATCGGCAACGGCGTCTCCGAGCTGATCGTGATGGCCATGCAGGGCCTGCTGGACGACGGCGACGAGGTACTGGTCCCGGCCCCCGACTACCCGCTGTGGACGGCGGCCGTCTCCCTGTCCGGCGGCACCGCGGTGCACTACCGCTGCGACGAGCAGTCCGACTGGATGCCGGACCTCGCCGACGTGGAGCGCAAGGTCACCGACCGCACCAAGGCTCTGGTGATCATCAACCCGAACAACCCCACCGGCGCGGTCTACGACGAGGCCGTCGTCAAGGGCCTGACGGACATCGCCCGCCGCCACAACCTGCTGGTCTGCTCCGACGAGATCTACGACAAGATCCTCTACGACGACGCCGTGCACACCCCCACCGCCGCCGTCGCCCCCGACCTGCTCACGCTCACCTTCAACGGCATGTCGAAGGCCTACCGGGTGGCCGGCTACCGGGTGGGCTGGATGTCGATCTCCGGCCCCCGCGCGCACGCCGACTCCTACATCGAGGGCCTGACGATCCTGGCGAACATGCGGCTGTGCGCCAACATGCCGGGCCAGCACGGCGTGGTCGCCGCGCTCAGCGGACGGCAGACGATCAACGACCTGGTGCTGCCGGGCGGCCGGCTGCGCGAGCAGCGGGACGTGGCCTACGAGCTGCTGACCCAGATCCCCGGGGTGAGCTGTGTGAAGCCGAAGGGGGCGCTGTACCTCTTCCCGCGGCTCGACCCGAACGTCTTCAAGATCAGGGACGACCGGCAGATGGTCCTGGACCTGCTGCGGCGCGAGAAGATCATGGTGGTCCAGGGCACCGGCTTCAACTGGCCCGACCCGGACCACTTCCGCCTGGTGACCCTGCCCTCGGTCGCCGATCTGCGGGACGCCATGAGCCGCATCGGGCGCTTCCTGGACGGCTACAGCCAGCCCTGAGGCCGCAGGTCCGGGTGGACGGGGCCGCGGAACTGCGCGGACGACGGCCCCGTGAGGCGGAACCGTGAATCCGATCGACGACTCAACTTTAGACCGATTCTAAGCTAGGATGGCTTCCTGACAGTTCACAGGAGGCCATCCATGTACGAACCGATCCGCACCAAGTCGGTCCACAGCACGATGGCCGGCACCCCCCAGGACTTCCCCCACCGCTCCCGCGAGGAGGAGCTGGACATCCAGCTCGCGGGCCACCTCGCCGCCCTGCTCGCCGTCACCGACGAGCTGCGCGCGACGGCCCCCTCGGCCGACCTGGACACCGCGGCCGAACGGCTGGCCGCCCAGGTGACCCGGCTGCGGGGAGGACGTACGCCGGCCCGCGCCTCGGCGCGCACGACCGGCGGCAAGGCGGACGCCGCGACCCTGCACGAGCGGGCGCACGCCCTCGCGGGCCGTGCACTGGTCGTCGCCGCGTCCCGCGCCGACACGGCGGCCGCGATCCTGGCCGCCGAGCGGATGGACGCGCATGCCGCCGCGCTGGAGCCCAGGGAGCTCGCGTCCCGCTGAGCCCGCCCACCGGCTCCCGTCCGTGCGGGCCCGCCCACCGGGCTCCCGAAGACCGGCCCCGGCCCGCGTGCTCCCACCGACGCGCGAGCCGGGCGCCTCGTACGTGAGAG
>NZ_BAAAIZ010000017.1:165332-188757 GCF_039526425.1 Streptomyces thermospinosisporus | reverse complement strand
CCTGGCTCCTGACCCGCCCGCAGGGCGGGAGCCAGGGGAGACGCCCGTGACGCCTTGACGCCTTGACGTATCAGCGGCCCTTCCGCTCCCGCCCGGCAGCGGTGACGCGGGTGACGACGTGCCGGAACACCACGCCCTCCTCCGAGCGGGCCTCGGCCCGTACGAGCAGGCCCGTCCCCGGATCGACCGTGAACTCACAGGTCAGGCCCTCGTCCGGCGCCCATGCACTGAACGGGAAGGCCCGCATCGGCCGCACGACGGCCCGCACGGAGTCGTCCGTGCCCCCCGGCTGCGCCTCGACCCGGCTGAGGTGCCCGACGATGCGGCCGGGCGTCAGCAGTTCGGCCAGCCGGGCCGCCACCGGCCCGGTCCGCTCCGGCGCGTAGTCCCCCGTGAGCGCCAGCTCCTTCCCGCGAACCGAGACGTCCCACGACCGTCGTGCTCCGCCCGGGACCTCGAAGGCCTCGAAGCCGAGGTCGTCGTGCGGATCGGCCTCGACCTCCACGACACCGCCCGTCAGCTCGACGGGCTCCACCAGCGTCCTGGCCATCCGCCCCAGCACCCGCCCCGCGCCCTCCGACGCGTCGCGCACCTCACGCACGTCCAACTCGACGACCCGCGCGGTGGCCAGGGCCCCGTGTGCGTCATACAGCTCGGCGGACCGCAGGAAGCCGGTGTCCGCATCGACCCGGACGACCAGCCGGCCGGCCCCGGGCGGCAGCCACTCGTCCCCCGGATCGGCGCACAACAGGTTTGGTACGAGGGCGAGTTCGACGCACTCCCCCGCACGCCGCGCCACCGGAACCGCTCCGATGCCCCTCAGCAGCCGGGCCGGATCGAACAGCACGGCCCACGGCTCGTCGGCACCGTCCTCCTCGCGCAGCCCCAGCGAGGACACGCCCTCCAGCCGGCACCGCCGGGACCGGCCGTTCCGCCGCCGGACAGCAGCGGCGCCCCCTGCCGTCCCGGTCCCGAAGCGCCCGCCCAGCTCGGGCTCCGCCTCACGCGCCGCGTACTCGAGCTCGACGACGGCGTCCACCGTCACGTCCCGCGCCACACCGGCGGCGATCCGGGCCAGGGCCAAGGCGGCCGTGCCCTGCCCGCCCGAGGGAGGTTCACCTAGCCAGTGGGAAGTTGCCACGATGCCCAAGTCTCCTCAGCGTCAGCACGATTCGGTGCCCACTGCACGTACAGTACGCGGTACGGATGCCCGGGCGGCGGCGCGCCCACGAGCTCGATCGTGTAGGAGCGGTCCTCGTTCCGGGTGATCCGGCACCCCGGTTCGGTGATGCCGGGTCCGCACGCCATGACCTTCTGCCGCCGCACGTCCTCGTCCGGGATGCCGGACTTGTCGATCCTGCTGTGCAGCATGAACGAGACGTACGAAGGAGCCGCGTCGGCCG
This sequence comes from Streptomyces thermospinosisporus, assembly GCF_039526425.1. Taxonomy (NCBI): domain Bacteria; kingdom Bacillati; phylum Actinomycetota; class Actinomycetes; order Kitasatosporales; family Streptomycetaceae; genus Streptomyces; species Streptomyces thermospinosisporus. The sequence continues at coordinate 187,354 of NZ_BAAAIZ010000017.1, read as the reverse complement.
TCACCCTGACGCTGAGCGGCTTCCCGGCGCCGGACCCGCGGCTGTTCCCCTCCGGCTCCTCCCAGTCGAGGCGCCGTGGGGGCGCCTTGCGCCGGCCGTCGCCCCACTGACCCGCCACCAGGGGCAGGGCGGGCCCCCCGTCGAGCCGGGCGGCCGGGCGCGCCGGCGCCCCGGACGGAGACGCGGACGGGGACGCCGGCCCCAAGGTCCGGTCCGAGGCCCGCGCCCGGGACGGTTCATCCGCCGGTCCCGTACAGGACCCGAGCAGGACGGCGACACAGAGAGCCGCCGCCCCGTCGGCCGCCCGCCGTGTCAGCCCTTGCACTTGATCTCTTTGTCGTTCTGGTTGTAGACGTGGGCCGATCCCCTGCCCTGCGGGCCTGACACGTAGAAGCGGGCCTGGCCCTTGTAGCGGTACCAGGTGTCCTTCTTGCAGCCCTTGGGCGCCACCACGCGCAGGCTCTTGGTGTTCTTCTTGCCGCCCTTGCCGGTGGCCAGGTGCTCCCAGCCGTACCAGCGGGAGCGGGACAGCGTGCCCTCGGTGTTCAGATTCGGGGCCACCTGGCCGCACTTGGTGTCGAAGTGCACGTTGATCGTGCCCTTCTTGGTGTGCGAGTTGTGCGGGTAGTCGACCGTGGCCTTGCAGAGGTACGGAAGGCGCTTGGCCGCGGCGGCACGGACGGCGAAGGCGCCGGACTCCCCCGCGGCGCCGTCCGCCGCCAGTTCCGCCTCACCGAGCACGGCGTCCCCCGTGGGGACCTGCTGGTCCGGCTCGGTGATCTCGACGACCTCGGTGGTGTCCGTACCCTCCGCGTCCGCCGGAAGCCCGTCGGCGGCGACGGCCACCTCGCCGCCGGCGAGAACGGCCGAGGCGGTGAGCGTGACGGCGGCTATGGACGTGATGATGCGCCGCCCGGGGCGCTTGGTCATGGCCACGTGTTCCCCCATGTGGTCAGAAGCAGAGCGGGGCTCGGTCGAAAGTCCCCGAGTGCGAGCGCCTGGTTTCGGTCGGTGGCGCTCCCCCACGCCGATCACTCTGGTCCTGCAAGATCAGGAACCCAAGTCCACGACGTCTCCATGATCCCGATTCGGTCAGGACACACGCCTCGCGGTGAACCGGGGCACTGCGCGCCCCTTTCACCAACTTTGGCGCACTTCAAGGGACTTGATCGACCTCATGAACCCCGGCCACACATCGGACACACGTGCGAATATGGCCGATTGTCATCCCTGACCTGCCGGTCGCCCACGGAACCGACGCACGCCCGCGGGCGGCCTCAGCTCGACTCCCGCTCCACCGGCAGCCACAGTTCCGCGTCCGCGTGGGTGCCGTCGTCGGACAGGCGGGTGCGCAGAATCTCCGGGCCGGGGCGGCTGCGGTACGGGTTGGACGGGAACCACTGGGTGAAGACATCGCGCCACAGGTCCTGGATGGCCTGCGGGGACGGACCCGCGGTGGTGAAGACCGCCCAGGTGCCGGCCGGCACCCGGAGGGTGTCGGTGCCCTCCGGTGCGGGGGCCGAGGTGACCACCGCGTGGTAGTAGTCCAGTTCCGTACCCTCCGCCCGGCTGGGGTCCAGGTCGTCGCAGACCGCGACGACGCCCTGCGGCTCCTGGTCCGACAGCTGCTCCAGCTGCCCGACCGCCTCACGGTCCAGGCCGCGCACGAAGGAGATGATCTTCTCGTTGGGTCCCGAGTGCACCAAGGGGACCCGGGCCTTGAATCCCACGACGGTGAAGCCGGGCCGGTCGACGACGCGGTATCGCATGCTGCTGCTCCCTTCGACGGTGAGGCGGAAGGTGAGCCGTGGCTGGGAGACGAGCGCGGCTCCGGTGCGCCGCGCCTCGCCGGGTCCGACCCCGTGCACGGCACGGAAGGCACGCGCGAACGCCTCGCCCGAGCCGTAGCCGTAGCGCACCGCGATCTCCAGCAGCGTCGCGCGCCCCTCGAGCACCTCCGCACCGGCGACGGTGAGCCTGCGGCGGCGGATGTACTCCGACAGCGGCATGCCCGCGAGCGCGGAGAACATCCGGCGCAGGTGGTACTCGGAGGTGGCGGCGATACGGGCCAGGCCGGCCGCGTCGATGTCCTGGTCGAGCCGCTGCTCGATGTGGTCCAGGACCTGGTTGAGACGCTCCAGCACTCCCGGCTCCCCTTCTCTTCCTCGATCTGTTCCTCGATCTGTGCCTCACGCTAGGGAGCACGCGGTGCCCCCGACCCGACATCCTGTGCCCGATCGGATCGGGTGCGGTACCGCGGCTCGCCGGGGCCGCGTCCGGCATGGCTTCTGCAGCGTTCGGGGCGCGAGGGCCGGGAGAGGCTCTGCGGGCGGTACCGGGGGGAGGAACCCGGCATGGGGGACGGGCAGGAGACGGCGCGGCGGCTGCGGGCGGTCCGCGAGGAGCTGGCGGAGCGGTTCCTCGAGCGAGACGACGTCGTACGGACCCTGGTGGTGACGCTGCCGGCCGGGCAGCACTCATTGCTGCTGGGCCCGCCCGGCACGGCGACGTCGGAGCTGGCGCGGGAGCTGACCGGCCGGATCGAGGGCGCCGCGTACTGGGAGATCCTGCTGCCGAAGTGCACCGCGCCGACGCGGATGTCCGGGCCGATCGACGTGGCCGCGCCGGCGCGGGGCGAGTACCGGCAGGTGTACGACGGACGGGCGACGACCGCGCACATCGCCTTCAGCGACGAGATCTTCAAGTGCTCGACGGCCGCGCTGAACGAGACGCCCGGCCACCTCAACGAGCGGATCTGCCACCCCGAGAGCGGCGGCGCGCCCAGGGAGATCTCCGAGAACTGGCGCGCCTGTGGCACGGCGTCAAGCGCCGCCTGGACTTCCGCCTCTTCGGCATCACCCTCGCCACCCCCTCCCCCGCGCCGGGCTCGGTCCTCGCATCCCTGCGACAACCTCCGCACCGTGCACGACCTCACCGACGTCCGCACCGCCTCCGACCTGTTCCGCCTGATCCGAGGGGCCGGGCGCGCGCCGGTGCGGCCGGGCACAGCCGGACGCCCCGGTCCTGCATGAGCCGGGGCGTCCGTCGTGGGTCGGCACGTTCGTGAGAGCCCGGGGCGGGCCGTGCCGGAGTGGGCGGGGGTGGATCCGGTGCCGCGAGGTGCTCCGTCGGGGCGGACGGAGCGGGCGGCGCCGGGCCCGTAACCCCGCACGCCGTTGTACGGGGCCCCGCCGGTGAGTTCCGCGGCCGGCACGTGACGATCGCTGGTCAGGGCATCCGACCGGCCGCGGAGCTGGTGGGGGCTGTGCTCAGCCCAGGCGCTCGACGAGCGCGCGGTACTGGTCCCACAGCTCCTTCGGGGTGTGGTCGCCGAAGGTGTTGAGGTGATCGGGGACCAGCGCGGCCTCCTCGCGCCACACGTCCTTGTCGACGGTGAGCAGGAAGTCCAGGTCGGAGTCGGACAGCCGCAGGCCGTCGGTGTCCAGCGCCTCCTTGGTCGGCAGGATGCCGATGGGGGTCTCGACGCCCTCGGCCTTGCCCTCCAGGCGCTCCACGATCCACTTCAGGACGCGGCTGTTCTCGCCGAAGCCGGGCCAGACGAACTTGCCCTCGTCGTTCTTGCGGAACCAGTTGACGTAGTAGATCTTCGGCAGCTTGGACTGGTCCTTGTCCTTGGCCACGTCGATCCAGTGGGCCATGTAGTCGCCCATGTTGTAGCCGCAGAAGGGCAGCATGGCGAACGGGTCGCGGCGCAGCTCGCCGACCTTGCCCTCGGCGGCGGCGGTCTTCTCGGAGGCCACGTTGGCGCCGAGGAAGACGCCGTGGTTCCAGTCGAAGGACTCGGTGACCAGCGGCACGGCGGTGGCGCGGCGCCCGCCGAAGAGGATCGCGGAGATCGGCACGCCCTTGGGGTCCTCCCACTCGGGCGCGATGATCGGGCACTGCGAGGCGGGCACGGTGAAGCGGGCGTTGGGGTGGGCGGCCGGGGTGTCCGACTCCGGCGTCCAGTCGTTGCCGCGCCAGTCGGTGAGGTGGGCCGGGGGCTGCTCGGTCATGCCCTCCCACCACACGTCGCCGTCGTCGGTGAGGGCGACGTTGGTGAAGACGGCGTTGCCCCACAGCGTCTTCATGGCGTTGGCGTTGGTGTGCTCGCCGGTGCCGGGTGCGACGCCGAAGAAGCCGGCCTCGGGGTTGATGGCGTAGAGGCGGCCGTCCTCGCCGAAGCGCATCCAGGCGATGTCGTCGCCGATGGTCTCGACCGTCCAGCCGGGGATGGTCGGCTCCAGCATGGCGAGGTTGGTCTTGCCGCAGGCGCTCGGGAAGGCCGCGGCGACGTACTTGGCCTCACCGCGCGGCGGGGTGAGCTTCAGGATGAGCATGTGCTCGGCCAGCCAGCCCTCGTCGCGGGCCATGACGGAGGCGATGCGCAGGGCGTAGCACTTCTTGCCGAGCAGGGCGTTGCCGCCGTAGCCGGAGCCGTAGGACCAGATCTCGCGGTCCTCGGGGAAGTGGGAGATGTACTTGGTCTGGTTGCAGGGCCAGGGCACGTCCTGCTGGCCCGGCTCCAGCGGGGCGCCGAGAGAGTGCACGGCCTTGACGAAGAAGCCCTCGTCGCCGAGCTCGTCGAGCACGGCCTGCCCCATGCGGGTCATGGTGCGCATGGAGACGGCGACATAGGCCGAGTCGGTGATCTCGACGCCGATCGCGGACAGCGGCGAGCCGAGCGGGCCCATGCAGAAGGGCACCACGTACATCGTGCGGCCCCGCATGGAGCCGCGGAACAGGCCCTTGTCACCGGTGAAGATCTCCCGCATCTCGGCGGGGTCCTTCCAGTTGTTCGTCGGGCCGGCGTCCTCCTCCTTGGCGGAGCAGATGAAGGTCCGGTCCTCGACGCGGGCCACGTCGGTGGGGTCGGAGGCGGCGTAGTAGGAGTTGGGGCGCTTGATCGGATCCAGTTTCCGGAACGTTCCCTTGGCGACGAGCTCCTCGCACAGGCGCTCGTACTCGGCCTCTGAGCCGTCGCACCAGACGACCTCGTCCGGCTGCGTCAGGTCTGCGATCTCTTTGACCCAGGAGATCAGTCCCTGGTGGGTGGTGGGAGCCGCGATGTCGCGCGCCACGATTGCTCCTAAATGAGGGGTTTTTTGTTGGGAGGCCCCGTGGGGGCTGCGACCCGGATGCTTGTCGGTGAGATCTTGGGCGCTCATCCGGTGCCGACCGCACTCATTTGATCATCCGACGCAAGCGCCCATCTGTCCAGAGGGGCGCACAGGTGAGCAGCGTGACGATGGCCACGGTTTTTCGGATGGTTTTACGAGCACGTTGGGTTGATATGACGATTTCTTTGCGTGACGGTTCGGCCGAGGAGTCGTGAGAGGATGGCCGGAGCGGTGCCCAATTCGTCACACTGACCCGCAACTTACGGTCCCGTAGGTACCATGCGGTGCATGACAGCGTTCGTCCCCGACGCGCCCTCGGACACGCCGGCCGACGGCCGCGGTCCGGTCGCGACCCATCTGCCGCACCCGGTCAAGCCCAAGCTCCGGGGCTGGCTCCACCTGGGCATGTTCCCCGCCGCCCTGGTCGCCGGCCTGGTCCTCACCGCCCTCGCCGACTCCACCCGCGGCCGGATCGCCTGCGGGGTCTACGCGCTCACGGCCTGCCTGCTGTTCGGGGTCAGCGCGCTGTACCACCGGGGCAACTGGAGCCCCCGCATGGACGGCGTCCTGCGCCGCCTGGACCACGCCAACATCTTCCTGATCATCGCCGGCACCTACACCCCGCTGACCATCCTGCTGCTGCCGCACTCCAAGGGGCGCTGGCTGCTGTGGGGCATCTGGGCCGCCGCCGTCGCCGGGATCGCCTTCCGGGTCTTCTGGGTCGGCGCCCCGCGCTGGCTGTACACCCCCTGCTACATCGCCATGGGCTGGGCGGCCGTCTTCTACCTGCCCGACTTCATGCGCACCGGCGGCATCGCCGTGCTGGTCCTGGTGATCGCGGGCGGCGTGCTCTACAGCGCGGGCGGCGTCATCTACGGCATCAAGAAGCCCAACCCGTCACCGCGCTGGTTCGGCTTCCACGAGGTGTTCCACTCCTTCACCCTGGCCGCCTTCATCACCCACTACGTGGGGATCTCCCTGGTGGCCTACCAGCACGCGTAGTGCACGGCGAACGGCACGGGACAGGGCCGCGGCGGTGACGCCGCGGCCTTTTTCATGCCCTCTTCCGTGCCCGGATTCCGTCCACCCGCGTGGCGCTTGTTGACAGTCACCTCTTTTTGAGAGTTACTCTCATTTCATGGCTGCTGTCGTTGCTGTCGATTCCGTGAACGCCGCACCGCCCGACCCCCGCCGCTGGTGGGCTCTGGGCGCCCTGGTCGCGAGCATGCTCACGCTCGGCTTCGACCTGACGATCCTCAACGTGGCCCTGCCGACCATGGCCGCGCAGCTGGAGGCGAGCACCGACCAGCTCCAGTGGATCGTGGACGCGTACATCGTGGTGTTCGCCGCGCTGATGCTCCCCGCGGGACTTCTCGGCGACCGCTTCGGGCGCCGCCGGATGCTGGTGGCGGGGCTCGCCGTGTTCCTGCTCGGCTCCCTGGCCGGCGCGCTCACCGACACGCCGGGCCTGGTGATCGCGGCCCGCTCGGTGATGGGGCTCGGGGCCGCGCTGGTCATCCCGCTCGGGCTGTCCGTGCTGCCGTCGATGTTCGGCGAGGAGGAGCGCGGCAAGGCGGTCGCCGCCGTCACCGCCTCCATGGCCGCGGGCATGCCGCTCGGCCCGCTCGTCGGCGGACTGCTGCTCGACCACTACTGGTGGGGCTCGATCTTCCTGATCAACCTGCCCATGACCGCTCTCGGCATCGCCGCCTGCCTGTTCCTGCTGCCCGAGTCCCGCGACCCGTCCTCGCCGAAGGTCGACCCGCTCTCCACCGCGTACAGCGCGCTCGGGCTTGGCGCCCTGGTCTTCGGCATCATCGAGGGCCCCGGACGCGGCTGGACCAGCGGCTGGGTGCTGGGCGCCTTCGCCCTGGCCGCGCTGCTGCTGACCGCGCTGACGGTGCGCGAACGGCACGCCGTGCGGCCCATGCTCGACCTGGCACTGCTCGGCCGGCGGGTGTTCCTGCTCAACACGCTCGCCGCCACCCTCGGCACCTTCGTCCTCTCCGGGCTGCTGTTCCTGCTGCCCACCCGCCTGCAGGAGACCGACGGACACGACGCCTTCGGCACCGGGCTGCGGCTGCTGCCGATGATGGGCGGCCTGCTGGTCGCCGCGCGGGCCAGCACCCCGCTGGTGCGCCGGCTCGGCCCCCGCCCCGTGGTCGCCACCGGTCTGGTGGTGCTGTGCTTCGCCGCGCTGCTCGGCTCGCGCACCGGCCCCGGCGACGGCTACGGCTTCACCGCGCTGTGGCTGACCATCGCCGGCTTCGGCTTCGCCTTCGCCATGGTGCCGGCCATGGACGCGGCGCTCGGCGGCATCGACGCCGACGAGGCCGGCAGCGGCTCCGGGCTGCTGATGACGCTGCGCCAGGTCGGCGGCGCCGTCGGCATCGCCCTGCTGGGCAGCCTGGTCGCCGACACCTACACCGGCCGGCTGGACACCACCGGCCTGCCCGCGCCCGCCGCCGAGGCCGCCCGCGAGTCGCTAGGCGGGGCGCACGCCGTCGCCGAGCGGCTGGACCTGCCCGCGCTGGCCGCCTCGGCGGACGCGGCCTACCTGGACGGCATGTCGGTGGTGCTGGTGGTGTGCGGCGCGGCCGCGCTGGCGACGGCGGTCATGGCGGCCCTGTGGCTGCCGAATCCGCGCCCCGCCGCCGGACCGGACACCGACTCGCACGAGCCGTCGCCGGCCGCCAGCCCCTCCAGCCTCTCCGGCCCCTCCGGTCCCTCCGGTCCCTCCGGTCCCTCTGGTCTCTCCGGTCCCTCCCCGGCCATGGTCCCGGCGAAGGAGGATGACGGACAATGAGGCCATGACCATGGCACGAACCCCTGTTCGCGAACCGGCCCGCCACCTGGGCCTGCGCGAACGGAAGAAGATCAAGACGCGCATGGCGATCAGGGAGGCCACCTACGCCCTGATCAAGGAACAGGGGTACGACGCCACCACGGTCGAGCAGATCGCCGAGCGCGCCGAGGTCTCGCCCAGCACCGTCTTCCGCTACTTCCCCACCAAGGAGCACATCGTCCTCACGGACGAGTACGACCACCTCCTCGAGGACCTGATGCGCGGCCGCCCGGACGACGAGCCCGTGCTGGAGTCGGTGCGGTGGGCCGTCCGGGAGGCGATGGCGATGGCCTTCGCCGACAACCCCGAGCACCAGCAGGAGGAGATGGTGCTGCGCGCCCGGCTGGCCGTGGAGGTCCCCCAGGTGCGCTCCCGGCTGATGGAGAGCATGTCCGTCACGGGGCGCATGCTGTGCCGGGCCATCGCGGAGCGCACCGGCCGCAAGGAGCAGGACCTCGAGGTCCGGGTCTACTCGATGGCCCTGATGGGCGCCATGCTGGAGACGCTGGTCTACTGGGGCGAGCGCGGCTGCCGCGACGATCTTGCCGAGCTGATCGACCGCACTCTGGACACGTTCCAGGACCTGCCGCGCCGCCTGCCATGACATCCTTGACCGGGTGAACGGTCCTGAGATCCACGTCGAGTTCGACCGCGAGCTGCTGCTCTTCGTGCCGCAGGCCCGGCCCGCGGGCACGCTGAAGACCGCCACCGACGGGGCGTCCACCCTCGGCCATGTCGTCGAGTCCCTCGGCGTGCCGCTGACCGAGGTCGGTGCGCTGCTCGTGGACGGGCGCGAGGTACCGGTCTCCCACGTGCCGCAGGCCGGGGAAGAGATCACCGTACGGAAGGTGGCGCACCCGCAGCAGGTGCCGGGCGCCCCGCTGCGGTTCCTGCTCGACGTCCATCTGGGCACGCTGGCCCGGCGGCTGCGGCTGCTCGGGGTGGACACCGCCTACGAGGCGACCGACATCGGTGACCCGGCGCTGGCCTCGCGGTCGGCCGCGGAGCGGCGGGTGATGCTCAGCCGGGACCGGGGGCTGCTGCGGCGGCGCGAGCTGTGGGCGGGCGCGTTCGTGTACAGCACCCGGCCGGAGGAGCAACTGGCCTACGTCCTGGACCGGTTCCGGCCCGAGCTGCGGCCCTGGACGCGGTGCACCCAGTGCAACGGGCTGCTGCGGGAGGCGACCAAGGAGGAGGTCGCCGACCAGCTGAAGGGCGGCACGCACCGGACGTACGACGTCTTCGCGCAGTGCACCGAGTGCGGGCGCGCGTACTGGCGGGGCGCGCACCACGAGCAGCTGGAGGCGATCGTCGAACGGGCGGTGGCGCTGCGCGCGCAGCTGCGCTGAGCCCGCGCGGAGGTTGCGCAGGCGCAGGCGCGGGGAACCGCGGCGCCGTGGTGTGCGGCACGCGGTCCCCCGCGCCTGTCGGTGCCCGGGTTCCCGGGCCCGGCTCAGCGCCTGGCCAGGTCCCCCTTGCCGCAGGCGATGCCGTCCCGGTTGCGGTCCAGCCTCAGCGGGTCGTCCTTGCCGTTGACCTTGAGCCGGCCGTAGTCGTGGTCCTTCAGCCAGGTGCAGCGGGCCGTGGTGGCCGGCTTCACCTCGTCGGGGAACACGGTCGGGACGCAGACGTTGGCCGAGCCGTAGTGGCGGTCGCAGCCGGAGATACGCGGGCTGACCGGGTGGGACGTGCGCTTGTTGCCGGGCCCGGTCACCTTGCCCTCGGGTGCCTGCGCGAAGTCGTGGACGTGGGCGGAGGCGTCCTTGGCGGTGAGCGCCTGCGGGCCCTGCAGATGCACCCACTTGGCGACCGACGGCACGCCGTTCGCGTCGACCACGAACAGCATGTACCAGCCGGGCGGGGCCAGGTTGGGGTTGCTGGTGACGTTCAGGTCGACGTTGCTGCCGTCGACGGACAGCGGCAGGTCCACGAACCGCTGGTTCGGGTCGGAGGAGTGGGTGACCGCGGCCGGGCGGATCAGCTCGGCCTTGGCGATGGGCCGGTCGACGGTGATGCGCTGGGTGTCGCCGTAGGTCCACTCGGTGTCGATCAGCGAGGTGATCTCCGGCCGCTCGCCCCTGAAGAGGTAGGGCGGGCTGTAGATCGACACGTCGTGGTTCCAGGAGCCGTCACCCGGGTTGTCGCCGGTGGCCATCACCCGGCCGTCGGGGAGCAGGAACGCCGAGGAGTGGTAGCCGCGGGCCTCCGGGTCGGCGGCCACCGGGTCGAAGGTCTCCGAGGCCGGGTCGAAGACGGACGTCTCGTAGACCGGGTCGGCGCGGTTGTGCAGGGCGCCGCCGGTCTCCAGGACCTTGCCGTCGGGCAGCAGCACCGCGGAGACATACATCTTGCCCTGGTCGCCGGTCTGCGGGACGCGGCCGTCGCCCAGGTCGACGGTGCCCTGCGGGATGGGCGGGCCGGCGACGTAGCCCGGGTCGGGGTCCTTGAGGTCGATGATGTCGGTCAGGCGGTTGGCGTCCGGGTTGGTGTCGATGTTGCCGCCGCCGAGGGTGAGGACCTTCTGGTCCTGCGCCGGGGGCAGCAGCACGCTGGCCGACTGGTCGCGCTCGTCCTTGTTCTGCAGGCCGGGCACCTGGGTGATGGTGTTGGCCTCGTAGTCGTAGATCGCCGCGCCGGTGCCGGGGATGTTGTTGCCGAAGACATGGCTGCCGGAGTAGAAGAGGCGGCCGTCCTGCATCAGGATCATCGACGGGTACAGGCCCCAGTACGACCAGGTCTGGTTGACCTTCCAGGTGGGCAGCCACTGCTGCTCGGCGTCCGACCACAGCTCGGCGGTCACCGAACCGGTGGAGTCCTCGCGCAGGCCGCCGAAGCTGATGACGTCACCGTTGCCGAGGATGGTCGCCGACGGGTACCAGTGCCCGTCGTTCATGTCGTTGGTCCTGCTGTAGGTCTCGGTCTCCGGGTCGAAGATGTACGAGTCCTTGTAGCCCTGGTAGCCGATGGTGCCGTCGGCGGACGGGTAGCCCTTGTTGCCGCTCATCACCAGGACGCGGCCGTCCTTGAGCTGGACGTGACCGGCGCAGAACATGTCGTCCGGCGTGGGGATGGTCTGGTAGGTGCCGTTCTCCGGGTCGTACACCGCCGAGGTGAAGGTGCCCGCCTCGAACAGCTCCGGGTCGTTGCCGGAGCCGGCGATCAGCAGCACCTTGCCGTTGTGCAGCACGACAGAGTGCATGGAGCGGACGGGGTTCCTGGTGGGGAGCACCTCCCACTTGCCGTCGGCGCACTCGGCCGCCGTCCCGGTGCACTCGGGGTCGGGGACCGGCTCGGCGACCTGCTCCATGGTGTAGTCGTCGGTGGTGACGGAGCCGGTGCCGTAGACGGAGACGCCCCAGGCGATGCGGTCGGTGCCGGCCGGGACCTCCGGGGTGCGGACGCCGGCCTCGGTCCAGGCGGCCGCCATGTCCAGCGTCTTGAGGTCGGTCCAGTACTGCCAGCCGGCGCCTGCGTCGTGCCGGAACAGCGTGACCGAGGTGTCGGGCGTCGTCGACTTGTACCAGAGGGACAGGTCGTACTGCTTGCCCGGCGTCACCACCGGCGCGCACTCGGCGGACTCGGTGATCAGGGCCTTGCGGTCGCCGTCCACGCGCCGGGTCAGCTCGACCTTCATCGCCTTGCCGCCGGTGTGCGCGTCGTCGGTGACGGTGAAGGTGAAGTCGTTGTCGCCCCACCCCGACTTGGACCAGCAGTACGGCATGTCACCGGCGCCGGCCGTCTCGAATCCCGGGTTCTTCACCAGGTTGGCGGCCGCGGCCGGCTGGGGCGCGGTGAGCAGGAGGCCCGTGGTGAGCGCGCCGACGGCCGCCAGGGCCGTGGCGCGTCTGGGCCTGAGCGGTGTTCTCATGGCGTGCTCCTTGCTGTGCGGCTCGCTCGGCGGCTCCTGCGCGGCAGGTACACCAGCGCTTCGGTTCCCACGAAGCGCAGGACGAAGGTGATGACGAGGGCCAGGGCGGTGGCCGGGAGGACAGCCAGGTGGAACTGGCCGACCAGCAGGGCGATCAGCGGCAGCCGCAGCACCAGGTCGGCGTTGGCGAGCAGCGCGAACCGCACGGTGCGGTCGGCCCAGTGCCGGTGCCGGCGCCGGGTGCGGAACAGCAGCCGGTCGATGAGCAGGAAGTTCCAGGCCACGCCGAACTGGTTGGCGATGATCTCGGCGGGCAGATAGTGCAGCCCCGCCTCGGTGAGCGCCCACAGCGCGACCAGGTTGGGCACGAAGCCGGTGAGTCCGATCAGCCCGAAGACGATCATGCGGGCGAGCGGTGCCTCGGTGCGCAGCCCGGCGAGGTGCCGCAGGAAGCGCAGGCCCTCCCTGGCGGTGGACTTGGACTCGCCGGCGAACCGCTCCTGGAAGACGAACGGCACCTCGGTGACCGTGCGGGGGCGGCTGCGGACGGCCAGTTCGAGGAGGATCTTGTAGCCGAGCGGCTTGAGCTCCCCGGCGGTGACCGTGGTGCGGCGGATGGCGAAGAAGCCGCTCATCGGGTCGCTGATGCCGTGCAGGCGGCGCGGGAAGAGGGACTTGGTCAGCCAGGTCGCGCCGCGCGAGACGGCCACCCGGTAGCTGCCGGCGAGTCCGGCGCGGCTGCCGCCCTTGATGTACCGGGAGGCGACGACGAGTTCGGCGCCCGCCCGCTCGCCGGTGGCGATCAGCTCGGGGACGAGGGCCGGCGGGTGCTGGCAGTCGCCGTCCATGACGACCACCCAGTCGGAGGTGGCCGCCTTGATGCCCTCGACGACGGCCCCGCCGAGCCCTCCGGTGGGCTCCTCGCGGTGCAGCACGGTCACCGGGAAGGGGCAGTCCTGCGCGGCGGCGCGGATGACCTCGGGGGTGTCGTCGGTGGAGTCGTCCACGAAGACGACCTCGCAGGGCACCCGCGCGGGGACGGACTCGGTGATCTGGTGCAGCAGCTGCCGTACGTTGGCGGACTCGTTGAACGTCGGTACGACGATGGTGACGGCCCCCGGCTCGGGGACCTCCACCGGCTCGAGGACCGGCTCCCCCAGGCCGCCGGGGACGATGGACTCCTGGCTCATCGCTCGCCTCCGGCGGTCGCGATCTTGCGGATCTCTATGCGGTCCTCGCCGGTGCCGAACACGGCGACCGGCCGGGAGTGCTCGATGGCGGCCTTGACGTTGGGCAGGTCCTTGGCGTCGCGCCGCACGGTCGGCGAGGCGACGACGTAGTCGATGTCCCGCCAGCCCTTGGGCATGGTCCTGGTGACGGCCGGGTCCAGGTCGGCCTTGTAGAACCAGATGACGCCGAGCCCCGGTTCGTACCCGGCGTGCACCAGGTCCAGCCACATCGCATCGTCCACCAGGACCCGTGTGCGGGCCGGGTCGGGCACCTTCTCGGCCATCCACCGCGAGGCCGCCTCGTAGGGGGCGTTGGCGTCGGTGGTGACGGCGATGCGGGTGCCGTCGTACCAGCGGGGGCCGGCATAGGCGCAGGCGGCCAGGGCGAGGGCGACGGCGAGCGTGTACCGGCCGTACACCGTGGCGCGCCTCTCCTTCCCGGAGCGGCCCCGGCGCAGCACCGCGTGGGCGATGCTGGCGGCGCCGCCGGCGAGGACCAGCGCGAGGAACGGCAGCGCCTGGATGACGTACATCGCGGGCAGATAGCCGTCGGGGCGCAGGGCGAGCGCGGCGAGGATCGCGACCGCGAGGGCCGGTCCGGCGAGCGCGCGGGCGGTGACGGACCAGCGCCAGGTGGCGAGCAGCAGCAGCGCGCCGGCCAGGCCGCCGAGCGGCAGGATGCGGTCGTAGTACAGCCAGGACTGGAGCACGTTCCAGGAGCCGGAGCCCTGGTCCAGGATGAAGCCCGAACCGGGCCTGGTCATCTGGTACTTGACGCCGTCCCAGAGGGAGACGTGGCCGGCGCCGGGCAGCAGCTCGCCCTTGAGCAGGGCGAACAGCGGGTAGGAGAAGCCGATCAGCGCGCACGCCGTGACGGCGCCGGTCAGCGCGAACTTGCGGGTGTCCTGGTGGCTGTGCCGCCAGGCGGTGACGAACAGCGCGGGCAGGACGAGCAGCATCGTCTCCTTGGTGAGCACGGCGGTGGCGGCGGCCATGCCCGCGCCGAAGTGGTGCCACAGATGCCGGCTCGGGGACGCGGCGAGGGTGAAGGCGAGCAGCGTCCACATCACCGCCAGGTTGTCGAGGAAGATCTCCCGCTGGAGCACCACCGACAGCGGTGACAGCCCGAACAGCGCCATGCCGAGCCCGGCGGCCCAGCGGGGCAGGGCGAGGCGGCGGCCGAGGACGTAGACGAGGACCGCGCTGATGCCGCTGATCAGCAGCATCACCGCGCGCATGGTGCCGACGGTCATCGACTCGGGGCTGAGCAGCGCCGGGATCCAGGTGAGGACGGCGAGCTGGATCCAGCCGAGCGGCGGGTGGTCGTACCAGTAGGTGTAGTGGGCGAGGCCCCTGCCCTCCTGGACGGCCCAGGCCTGGGCGAGGTAGGTGCCCTCGTCGTCGCTGAGGGCCGGGTAGGCGGAGATGTTCCAGCCCTGCACGACGAGGATCGCAAGAAGCAGGACCCCGCACAGCAGCAGGTCGGGGCGGGAGGAGCGCAGACGGCGGGGCGGCAGCGCCCGGCCCGTGGCACCGGCGGGGGGTGCGGGCCGGCGCTGCGCGGGTATCTGCGGCGCGGTCACCGGGTCGAGGGTGGAGGTCACGCGGCAACGTCCTCTCGGGTCCGGTCGCCGGCCGGGTCCAGATGGGCACCGACGTGCGTGGTCAGCTCCCAGTCCCTGCGCCCGCGCTGCTCGCGCCAGACCGCGCGGATCGCCGCGCCGGCGAGGAGCAGCTGGTAGAAGGGGCCGCCGGCGATGAGCTTGAGGTAGTGCACGAGGCGCACGCGCAGCCCGTACTGCTTGCCGAAGTCGTGCAGCCCGACGACCTCGAAGACGAAGGTCACCAGGGCGGTGACGGCGGGCAGGAAGGTGATGAAGGCGACGCCGACGGGCACGTCGAGGAAGATCGCGATGGCCACGTTCAGCGGGATGATGACGCCGCTGAACGCCTGGAGGAACGGTGTCATCAGGGTGTAGCGGGCGAGCATCCGCTGCCGCAGCGCGGGCAGCTGCTTCCAGTCCTTCTTCCGGTACACCTGCAGGAAGCCCTGGTTCCAGCGGGTGCGCTGCTTGAGCAGCGAGACCAGCGAGCCGGGGGTCTCCTCGCGGGTGACCATGTCGGAGTCGTAGGCGACGACGACCTTCTTGCCGGCGCTGGAGAGGCGGACGCCGAGGTCGCAGTCCTCGGCGAGGCAGTCGGGATCCCAGCCGCCGGCCGCGCGCAGCACGTCGGTGCGGACGAAGACGGTGTTGCCGCCCAGCGGGATGAACCCTTTCTGCGCGTGCAGATGGAGCCGGGAGCGGAACCAGAAGAAGTACTCCAGGCAGTTGCGCAGGCTGTACCAGCTGGAGTGGAAGTTGATCAGCTGCACCCCGCCCTGCACCACGTCGGCGCCGGTGGAGCGGAAGGCGTGGTCGACATGGGCGAGCAGCTCCGGGTGCACCTGGTCCTCGGCGTCGAACACCCCGACCACGTCGCCGCGGCAGTACGGCAGGGCCGTGTTCATCGCCTTCGGCTTGTTCTTCTTCTCATGGGTGTCGACGACGACCCGCACCCGCGGGTCGCGGGCGGCAGCCGACTCGGCGACCGCGGTGGTCTCCGGATCGTCGTGGCCGACGATCACGATGATCTCGAAGGCGGTGTGGCTGGACTCCAGCAGCCGCTGGATGGTGTGGTCGAGCACGGCCTGCTCGTGCCGGGCGGGCAGCAGCAGGGAGAACGACAGATGCTCACCGCCGTCCGGGCTGCTGAACCGGGTGGAGGCCAGCACCTCCGGCGTGCGCCAGGCGTGCATCTGCCACCACAGGGTGAAGGCGGCCATCCCGAACAAGGCCAGCGAAACGACAGCAATGAAGACGGACGTCAGCAAACAGATCCCCCCAGATCCCCGATCCCCCCGGACGTGACGGCCGCGTCACCCGCATCGAGCGGCGCACGGCGGATTCGTCACGTCACCGTGCAGACAATAAGGGGAAGTTGTGAACGCTGGGGTCCCTTTCGATGAAGTGCCTGTTGCGCAAGGGGCCGACTTCTGGCCGAAGTTGACCGATTTCGCACCCAACCCTTCTGTGTCCGGGCAGCGCAAAACCGCTGCCTCAGCTGCCGTTTGAGCGATTTTCAGCCGCGCTCGGACACTCGGCTCTTTCAGTGCGCGCCGGCCCCCAGCGCGACGCGCAGCCGGTCGGCATCAGTGGTCGGCGCGTCGCAGGTGAAGTTGCGGCAGACGTAGGCGGCCGGTTCACCGTCCACCAGCGGCCGGCCGTCGAGCAGCGGGAACTCGTCGCTCTCCGGGGTCCCCACCGCGACCACGGCACCCGGCGCGGAGCCAAGGAGCGCGGTGCGGTGCAGGGCTGCGGTGGCCTTGTCGTCGAGCGCGGGCCCGACCACCGCCACCTCGCGCGGCCCGTCCAGCACCGCCTCGGCGACCGCGAGCCCCCACCCGATGAACCGCGGCACCCGCGGACCGAGCGCCTTCACCACGCCCAGCGCCCGTTCGGCGGCGGTGCGGTGGGGCTCCGAGCCGGTGTGGGCGGCGTAGCTCAGCAGGGCGCCCGCGGCGGCGGTCCAGCCGGACGGGGCGGCGTTGTCGGTCGGGTCCTGCGGGCGGCGGATCAGCCGCTCGGCGTCCGCGGCCGTGTCGTACAGGGCACCCGACTCGGAGTCGGTGAAGCGGGCCAGCACATGGTCGAGCAGCAGCCCGGCGAACTCCAGCCACACCCCCTCCCCCGTCACCGACGCCAGCGCCAGGAAGCCCTCGGCCGCGTCGGCGTAGTCCTCCAGCACGCCCGCGTGGGCGCCGACCCGCCCGTCCTTGCTGGTGCGGGCGATCCGGGCCAGCTCGTCCATGTGCAGCCGCACCAGCAGGTCGGCGGCGGCGACGGCGGCCTCGACCAGGTCCGGCCGGTCGAAGTAGGCGCCCGTCTCGGCGAGCGCGGCGATCGCCAGCCCGTTCCAGGCGGTGACGACCTTGTCGTCCCGGCCGGGCGCGGGCCGCTCGGCGCGCGCGGCCAGCAGCCGCTTCTTGATGCTCTCGATCCGCCCGGCGTCGAACACCTCGTCCTGCTGCGGCAGTTGCAGCACCGAGGCGCCGTGCTCGAAGGTGCCCTCCTCGGTGACCCCGAAGTACCGGGCGGCGAGTTGGGCGTCGTCCTCGCCGAGCACCTCGCGCAGCTGGGCGGGCGTCCACACGTAGTACGCGCCCTCGGCGTGCCGCCCGGTGCCGTCGTCGCTGTCGGCGTCCAGCGCGGAGGCGAAACCGCCCTCGGGGGTGCGCAGTTCGCGCACCATGAAGTCGGCGGTCTCCAGCGCGACCCGGCGGGCCAGCTCCGAGCCGGTGCTGCGCCACAGGTGGGCGTACACCCGGCACAGCAGGGCGTTGTCGTAGAGCATCTTCTCGAAGTGCGGCACCACCCAGTCCCGGTCCACCGAGTACCGGGCGAACCCGCCACCGAGCTGGTCGTAGATCCCGCCGCGCGCCATCCGCTCGCAGGTGTCCTGCGCCATCTGCAACGCGCCCTCGGAGCCGGTGCGCGCGTGGTGCCTGAGCAGGAACTCGATCACCATCGACGGCGGGAACTTCGGCGCCCCGCCGAAGCCGCCGCGCTGCGGGTCGTACTCCCGGGTCAGCCCGAGCAGCGCCTGCGCCAGCTCCTGCTCCCCGGGCACCTGCGCGTCACCGAAGCTGAGCTCCCGCCCGGCCAGGTCCCGCACGATCTTCCCGGCCACCTCGGTGACCTCCTCGCGCCGCTCCGCCCACGCCTGGTGCACGCCCTGCAGCACCTGGAGGAAGGAGGGCATGCCGTGCCGGGGCGCCGGCGGGAAGTAGGTGCCGAAGTAGAACGGCTCCGCGTCCGGCGTCAGGAACACCGACATGGGCCAGCCGCCCTGCCCGGTCGCCGCCTGCACGGCCTCCATGTAGACGGCGTCGACGTCGGGCCGCTCCTCCCGGTCCACCTTGACGCTGACGAAGTGCTCGTTCAGGTAGTCGGCGGTGGTTTGGTCCTCGAAGGACTCGTGCGCCATCACATGGCACCAGTGGCAGGCGCTGTATCCGACGCTGAGGAAGACCGGCACATCGCGCCGCCGGGCCTCCTCGAACGCCTCGGGACTCCACGGCCACCAGTCGACCGGGTTGTCCGCGTGCTGCAGGAGATAGGGGGACGTGGCCTGCGCGAGTCGGTTCGGCATACCTCCATCCTTGCGCACTCGGCCGGGAGGACGGGGCGCGGGACGCACCGGGTGATCGCGCGAAGGTTGAGTAGACGCAACGTAGTGTCTAGTCTTGCCAGTCTTCAGACTGGACGCAACGTCCTGTCCAGCCCTGTCCACTCCTGTCCAGTCCTGTCTGGTTCTGTCTAGTCCTGTCTAGTCCCTCAGCGCTCATCCTTCGTCGCTCACGAGAGGCAACAACAGTGGAAGACCCCACCGACCGCCCCGGCCACCCGGCCGGCACCTCCTTACCGGGACGACCGGCACGACCGGCACGCGGCACCGGTCTCGCGGTGTTCAACGTGGCCTTCGCCTTCTGGATCACCATGGCCGGCACCACCGCGCCCACGCCCCTCTACCCGCTCTACGGCGCCGAGTTCGGCTTCTCGGAGTTCACCGTGACCGTGGTCTTCGCCGTCTACGCGCTGGGCGTCGTCCTCGGGCTGCTCGTCTTCGGCCGGCTGTCGGACCAGATCGGCCGCCGCCCCGTGCTGCTGGCCGCCACCCTGCTGTCGGTGTGTGCCGCGCTGGTCTTCCTGCTGGCCCAGAACGTCGCCGTCATGCTGGTCGGCCGGGTGCTCTCCGGGCTCGCCGCCGCCCTGGTGACCGGCGCCGCCACCGCCTCGCTCACCGAGCGGCTCGGACAGCACAGCCGGCTCAAACCCGCCACCCTCGCCCTGTTCGCCAACATGGGCGGCCTCGCCGGCGGCACGCTCCTTGCGGGCATCCTGGCCGATGTCGCCCCGGCGCCGCTGCGCACGCCCTGGGCGGTCCTGCTCGCCCTCACCGCCGTCGCCACGCTCGGCGTCCTGCTCAGCGGCGAGAGCTCCGCTCACCGCCCCGGCTTCACCTGGCAGCTCCAGCCGCTGCACTTCCCGGGCGAGATCCGCTCGGACTTCCTGCGGTCCGCGATGGCGGCGGGCGCGGGCTTCGCGGTCCTCGGCGTCCTGACCTCCGTGACGGGCCTGTTCCTCGACACCGTCCTGCACGAGAACAGCCGCATCCTCACCGGGGCCGTCGTCTTCATCGCCTTCACCTGCACCGCGTTCGGCCAGCTCTTCGTCCGGGTCCTCAAGCCGGGCACCGCGCTGCCCCTGGCCTGCCTGGGCATGATCGGCGCGGCCGGCCTGATCGCCACCGCGATGGCCACCGGCACCCTCGCCCCGCTGGTCGTCGGCGCCATGCTCTGCGGACTGGCGACCGGCGTCGCCCTGGGCCACGGGATCGGCGTCATCACCACCCGCGGCGCTCCCCGGCACCGGGGCGCCTCCGTCTCGACCTTCTTCACCATCCTCTACACGATGCTGGCCCTGCCCGCGATCGGCGTGGGCGTCCTGATCCGCGAGACCAGCCTGCGCCCGGCCGGGGAGACGTTCAGCGCGGCGGTGGCCGCCCTCTGCCTGGGCGTTCTGCTCAGCCTGATCCGCACCGGCCGCGGCGACCGCCCCACTTGAGTCCGACACCGCCGGAGGCTGACGGATGCCAGAATCTGACCGAAGGACACGATCGAAGGGTTGCGGAACCATCAGCGCCACGCGGGAAGCACGGCCGGCCGGTGAGCGGACCAAGGTCATCAGCCGCACCGGTCCGCGCCGCAGCGAGAGCGTCCGCCTCGCCGTCCTGAACGCCGCCGACGATCTCCTCGTCGAGCGGGGATTCGCCGCGCTGACCATCGAGGGCATCGCCCAGCGCGCGGGCGTCGCCAAACAGACGATCTACCGCTGGTGGAAGTCGAAGGTCGACATCCTCCTCGACACGCTCACCGACGACGCCCGCGAGGCCCTCCGGTGGCAGCCCGGCGAAGGCGGCAGCGCCGAGGAGGCCCTCGCCGCCCAACTGCGCCGGGTGTCCGCCTTCTTCGCCGAGCCCGCCGGCCAGGTGCTGCGGGCCCTCCTCGGCCACGCCCAGCTGGACGAGGACACGGCCAGGGCGCTGCGGGCCGGCTTCCTCCGGGAACAGCGGGCGCTGGACACGGCGGGGCTGCGCGAGGTTCTCGCCCGTGAGGGCATCACCGTCGACGACTCCGCCCTCGGCACCCTCGTCGACACCATGCTCGGCCCCCTCTGCTACCGCGCGCTCGTCTCCGGCGCCCCCGCCGACCGCGGCCTGATCGACACCACGGCCCGGCTCACCCTCGCCCACGCCCGCGCACTCTCGGCCACGCAGTCCTGAACTCGCCCTGTGTCTGGCTGTTTTCAGTCCGCCACCGTCCCTTCACAACCGGTGATCGCCGCCCCTCTCGCGCGACGGGCGGGTCCGAAGGACACTCATAGGCAGTGCAGTTGCTGCCGGAGGGGGACGGGACATGAGGGACGGTCATCGGGCCGACGCCGAGCGGCTGTTGGCGCGGGCCGTGGAGGAGGAGGTGCGCCGGTCGGGCGGACGCATCGACGGCAAGGTGCTGCTCGCCCGGGCGCGCGGGGCGCTGGACGCCATGGCCGAGACGGCGGCGGAGGAGTACGAGGCGTATACCCGCGCGCTGGACGAGGCGGAGGCCGGGCAGCTCACCTTCCGGCAGCGGTACGCCCGAGAGGGTGCCGGGACCCCGCTGCTGGTGGCCGGGGTCGCCGGGGTGACCGCCGTGGTCGCGGACCTGGCCCAGGGCACCGGAGCGAGCATCGCGCTGGGGGCCGGGGTGACGGCCGGGGTGGTCGGGGCGGCGGCGACCGTGGTGAAGGTGGCCGGGTCGCACCTGCCGGCCGCGCACCATCGCGCCGGTGCGGTGAGCCAGCCGGGCGGTCCGGAGCAGCTGCGGCTGCAGTGGCTGACGGCGCTGGAGGTGCGCGGCATCCGCCCGTTCCTCGATCAGCAGCGGGTGCTGGCCGCGTCGACCGGCGCCAAGACGACCGGACCCCGGCTGCGGGGCGCCGACAAGAGCGCGGCGGCCCGCGGGCGCAGCCTGCTGGAGCAGTCGTTCGGCCAGCTCCCCGACCCGGCGGGCCCGTTCGCGGGACGACGGGAGGAGATGGCGCGGATCCGGCAGTGGGTGCAGGCCGCCCGGGCGAGCACGGAGACCCAGCCGACGGTGGTGGTGCTGCACGGCGCACCCGGCAGCGGCCGCACCACGCTCGCGCTGCGCGCCACGCACGAGCTGCGGGACTACTTCCGCGGGGCCTGCGTGGTCGATCTGCGCGGCGACAGCCCCGGCGAGCCCCCGCTGTCCACCCGGGACGCGCTGCTGCATCTGCTCAACCGGCTCGGCGCACCCCGCGAACAGCTGCTGTTCCGCGAGCGCTCCTCCCCCGACCAGCAGGTCAAGCGGCTGAGCGAGCTGTACCACCAGCATCTGACCGGGATGCCGGTGACGGTCGTCCTGGACGACGCCTGCGATCCGCAGCAGGTGCGCACCCTGGTCCCGGAGCGCTCCGACAGCCTGGTCCTGGTCACCTCCCGGGCACCGCTCGGCCTGCCGGAGGACCTTCCGGCGCGGGTGCATCAGCTGCCGGTGGAGCCGCTGGACGCGGCCGGTGCCGAGGAGCTGCTGACCAGCGCCGCGCAGGACTCCTCGGGCCCCTACGACGCCGAGGCGCACGAGCGGATCCGTCAGCTGTGCGGCGGGCTGCCGCTGGCGCTGCGGATCGCCGGATCCGCGCTCGGCCCGCGCTCACCGCGCACCCTGGCCTCGGACCTCGCCGCGTACGGCCCGGTCGAGCCGGTCGAACGCGCCCTGTGGCTGCGCTACACCGACCAGCCGGACCCGGTGCGGCGGCTGCTGCGCCGGCTGGCGCTGGCCGGCCGGGCCTCGCTGG
>NZ_BAAAIZ010000017.1:133357-165281 GCF_039526425.1 Streptomyces thermospinosisporus | reverse complement strand
GCGGACGCCGGCCGGCACCTTCAGACGCTGGCCCGCGCGGGCCTGATCTCCCAGGTGCGCCGGGGCCGCTACCGGCTGCACGACCTGGTGCGCTCCTTCGCGCTGGCCCGGCTGCTCGACGAGGAGGACCCGGCGGAGCGGGCCGCCGCGCAGGAACGGCTGATCGTCAACTACGCGGAGCTGGCCGACTCGGTGCTGCGGCTGGTGGACGGCAACATGTCGACCCGCTCGGACCGCTTCGGCTCCTACGGCTTCACCTCGCTGGACGAGGCGCTGCGCTGGCTGGACGACGAGTCCAGCTTCATCACGGCGGCACTCCGGCACGCCGAGGGCGTCGACCAGGGCGCGGTGCTCAATCTGCTGGGCGCGCTGTGCGACTACTGCCTGCTGCGCGGCGACCTGTACCGGCTGGGCGAGATCAACGAGCTGGCGCAGGCGGTGGACGAAGGGCTGCTGGTGCGTTCGGTGCAGTGGCGCACCGGTATCGCGGCCCGCCAGCTCGGCGAGCTGGACAAGGCGCGCAGCACGCTGACATCCGTGGTGGACCTCTACCGGGAGGCGCATCACGACGCCGGCGCCGCCCGCGCGCTCACCTCGCTCGGGATCACCCTGCACCACCAGGGCAACCTGACGGAGGCCTCGGCGCGGCTGCGCGAGGCGCTGGACCTGCAGGCGGCGCCCGAGCTGGCCACGGACCGGGCGTGGACGATGCACGCGCTGGCCGCGGTGGAGCGCGACCGGGCCCGGCTGGGCGAGGCGCTGGACCTGCTCACCGAGTCGCTGGTGCTGCACCGGGCCGGCGAGTCGGTGCACGGCCAGGCCTGGGCGCACTTCCAGCTCGGCCAGCTGTATCTGCGGCTGGGCGACGTGCCGCGCGCCGAGTCGGAGCTGCGCTCCGCGCTCGAGCTGTACGGCCGCACCCGCGACGGCCGGGGCGAGGCGTGGGCGCTCACCCAGCTGGCGCGGGCCCGGCTGACCGACGGCGACGCCTCCCGCGCCGTGGAGGAGCTGCGCGCAGCGGCGGCCCGGCACCGGGACAACGAGGACGCGCGCGGCGAGGCGTGGACGCTGTACTACCTGGGCCAGGCGCTGGAGGAGACCGGCGACCTGGACCGCGCGGTGCGCGAGCTGGAACGCGCCCGGACGATGTTCTCCCGGATGCGCGACGTCTACGGCCTGGCCTGCGCCCGGCACCACTCGGCGCGGGTCACCCGCGACCAGCGGGCGGCGCAGACGGGCTCGCTGCGCAACTCCGGTTTCGCCCGGCAGCTCCTGGTCGACGCCCGCGCCGACTTCCGGCGCATCGGCGTCGCCCACGGGGAGGCGTGGACCTGCCTGGAGCTGGCGGTGGTGGACGCGGGCAACGCCCGCACCCAGCAGGCGCTGGCGCTGTGCGACGAGGCGATCACCCTGTTCGTCTCCTACGGCGACCGGCGCGGCGAGGACTGGGCCCGCTTCCTGCGCTGCACGCTCCTGCCGTACGCCGCCCCCGGTGGCGTGGAGGTCGGCACGGCGGTGGCCCAGGAGGAGCTGGCCCAGCT
The DNA here is from genome assembly GCF_039526425.1 of Streptomyces thermospinosisporus. NCBI lineage: Bacteria > Bacillati > Actinomycetota > Actinomycetes > Kitasatosporales > Streptomycetaceae > Streptomyces > Streptomyces thermospinosisporus. The sequence goes on along the minus strand of NZ_BAAAIZ010000017.1, from coordinate 163,740 downwards.
GTCCCGCGCCGCCCACCCCGCACGCGACGAGAAGCTCGACGACTACGTGGAGGCCTACCAGCTGCTCCTGGAGCGCGGCGTCAACCTGGACGCCGGCTGGCAGGCCTGGCGCCTCGGCATGGTCCCCAGCCGCAACGCCCGCGAGGTGATGGGCGTGACAGCGGGCTCGAAGGCGTAGCCCTCCGGGGGCCGGGGCTTCTCCGCCCCGGCGGAGGGCTCAGTCCTGCTTCTTCGCTGAGTCGCCGCCGTTGCCGCCGTTGCCGGCGTTGGCGCCGGAGGCGGTCGCCTTCGTGTCGTCCGCCGCCTTGCCTCCGTCCTCACCGGCCTCCGGTGCGGCGGGGGCCGGGGCCTCGAGGAAGTCGACCCGGTTCATGTGCCGGTTCATGGACTTCATCAGCCCCCACACCGCCAGGGCCATCACCGCGAACACGATGAAGCCGAGGACACCGGGGGTGACCTTGTCCTTGTCGATCTCCTTGGCCAGCGGGACCAGGTGGGTCAGGGCCAGGCTTGCGCTTGCGCTCATGTCAGGCATTGTCCCGGATGCCCGCGAAGAGGTCGTCCTCGGGGAGGGAGGTATCGACGAGCGACTTCGCCAGCTCGTACTCCTCCGTCGGCCAGACCTCCTTCTGGATCTCCAGCGGGACCCGGAACCAGCCGCCGTCGGGATCGATCTGGGTGGCGTGCGCGATCAGCGCCTTGTCGCGGATCTCGAAGAAGTCCGCGCAGGGGATGTGCGTGGTGAGCGTGCGCTCCTTGCGCTCGAACTTGTCCCAGCGCTTGAGCCAGTCCCCGTACGGCGACTCAAGGCCGCGCTCCAGCATGGCCTTGTGCAGCGCCTCGGTGCGGGGGCGGTTGAAGCCCTGGTTGTAGTACAGCTTCAGCGGCTGGAACGCCGGGCCGTACTCCTCCTCCGGGTACTTGGTGGTGTCGGCCGCACCGTCGAAGGCCACCATCGAGATCTTGTGGGTCATGATGTGGTCGGGGTGCGGGTACCCCCCGTTCTCGTCGTAGGTGGTGATCACCTGGGGACGGAAGGAGCGGATCTTGCGCACCAGCTCGCCGGCCGCCTTGTCGACGTCCTCCAGGGCGAAGCAGCCCTCGGGCAGCGGCGGCAGCGGGTCGCCCTCGGGCAGGCCCGAGTCGACGAAGCCCAGCCACTCCTGCTTGACGCCGAGGATCTCGCGGGCCTCGTCCATCTCCTTCTTGCGTACCTCGTGGATGTGCTCCTCGATGTACGGGTCCCCCTGCAGCTTGGGGTTGAGGATGGAGCCGCGCTCCCCGCCGGTGCAGGTCACGACCAGCACGTCCACCCCCTCGGAAACGTACTTCGCCATGGTGGCCGCGCCCTTGCTGGACTCGTCGTCCGGATGCGCGTGCACGGCCATCAGTCGCAGCTGGTCAGTCAAGACTCAATCCTCAAGTCGCTAGGCGCCCGGTGTGCGGTGGCGCATTCCTCGGTGGGCGCCCTGTGTGCGGGGCGCCTTCGGCGGCTTCTATAGTGACCGAATCGGGGGCGGAATAATTCCGGAGCCCGGCCCCCAAGGAGACGATCATGAGTACGGTGCGTACGCGACCGCCCGAGGGCCGTTACGGCCGCTCCTCGGACGAGCGCGCAGACCGCACGCTCAAGGTCGTCGGCGCCGTGCTCGGGGCTCTTCTGCTGGGCCTGGTCGGGTGGTTCGGCTACCACTACGTGGTCCAGAACGAGATCAGCGCCGAGTTGATCAGTTTCGACGCCGGCGAGGACGCGGTGCGGGTGCATCTGGAGGTCCGCAAGGACGCCGGAGCCACCGGATACTGCACGGTCCGCTCCCAGGCGGAGAATGGTGCCGAGGTGGGCCGCGCCGACTTCCGCTTCGACGGGGACGCCACCCGCATCGACAAGGTCGTCACGCTGCGCACCACCGCCCCCGGAACCACGGCGGAGCTGCTCGGCTGTCACGCGGACTGATCACTTCCGGGTGTCGCGAGGAATACGCATCCTCTGACCTGCGTCAACCGGACTGCGGAGGCTTATGTCCTCCCCCTTGGGGAAGTGAATTGTTAGGCTCGTGGTTTCGCCCATCCGTGGAGGCACATCCTTCTGGGTAGGGCGATGCTTTGTATCCCAGTACCTACGAGGAGCACCTGTGACCCAGACCAGCGAGAACGTCACCTGGCTGACCCAGGAGGCGTACAACAAGCTCAAGGACGAGCTTGAGTACCTTACTGGTCCCGCGCGGGCGGAGATCGCCGCGAAGATCGCTGCCGCGCGTGAGGAGGGCGACCTGCGTGAGAACGGCGGGTACCACGCGGCCAAGGAGGAGCAGGGCAAGCAGGAGCTCCGTGTGCGCCAGCTCACCCAGCTCCTCGAGAACGCCAAGGTGGGCGAGCCGCCGGCGGCCGACGGTGCGGTGGCACCCGGCATGGTCGTGACGATCGCCTTCGACGGCGACGAGGACGACACGCTGACCTTCCTGCTCGCCTCGCGTGAGTACGCGAGCGCGGACATCGAGACGTACTCACCGCAGTCCCCGCTCGGCAGCGGTGTCATCGGCCACAAGGTCGGTGAGGACGCCGAGTACGAGCTCCCGAACGGGAAGAAGGCCACCGTGAAGATCCTCAAGGCCGAGCCGTACACCGGCTGATCCCGCCGCACGGGACCTACACGTCAGGGGCCCCCGGCACACCGCGCGAAGCGCGAGGCCGGGGGCCTTGTCGTGTCCTTGGGCCGCCGGACCCGTCCGGGCCTGGTGACCGTCCAGCCGGACAGCCTGCCCGGTCGTCCAGCCGTCCGGCTCGGGCCGCTCAGGCCGATCAGGCCGCCGCGGAGCGGTACTTGCGCACCGCGAGCGTCCGGAACACGGCGATGATCAGCACGGAGTAGATCACCGAGGCGAGCACCGGGTGCTGCATCGGCCAGGCGTCCGAGGGGGACACCCCGGGGTTGCCGAAGAGCTCGCGGCAGGCCTGCACGGTGGCGCTGAACGGGTTCCAGTCGGCGACGTGCCGCAGCCAGGGGGTCATCTGGCTGGAGTCCACGAAGGCGTTCGACACGAACGTCACCGGGAACAGCCACACCAGTCCTCCGGAGGTGGCCGCCTCCGGCGTGCGGACCGACAGGCCGATCACCGCGCCGATCCAGGTGAAGGCGTACCCCAGCAGGAGCAGCAGCCCGAAGGCGCCGAGCACCTCGCCGAAGCTGGTGTGGGTCCGCCAGCCGACCAGCAGCGCCACGATCGCCAGCACCAGCAGTGTGAGCGCCGTCTGCACCAGGTCGGCGAGGGTGCGGCCGGTGAGCACCGCGCCGCGCGCCATGGGCAGCGAGCGGAAGCGGTCGATGAGCCCCTTGTGCATGTCCTCCGCGATGCCCGCACCGGAACCGGCGGTGGCGAAGGTGACGGTCTGGGCGAAGATGCCGGCCATCAGGAACTCGCGGTAGACGGAGGGGTCCGTGCTGCCGGCGATGTTCATGGAGCCGCCGAACACGTAGGAGAACAGCACCACGAACATGATCGGCTGGATCAGCCCGAAGATGACCACCTCGGGAATCCGGGCCATGCGGATCAGATTGCGCTTGGCGACGACCAGGGAGTCCCGGAGGGACTGGGTGATCGGATTGCCCGGTGCCGTGACCCGCACGGCGTCGGTGACGGCACTCACTTGGCGGCCTCCTTCTTGTGACGGTGTCCTCTGGCGTCCTTCGCGGCCTGCTCGCCGTTGCCCTCGTCCTTCACCTCGGCGACGTGTCCGGTCAGGGACAGGAAGACGTCGTCGAGGGTGGGGCGGCGCAGTCCGATGTCGTCGATCTCGATGCCCCGGGCATCGAGATCGCGGATGATCTCGGCCAGCAGCTTGGCGCCACCGGTGACCGGTGTGGTGATCTTGCGCATGTGGTCCTCGACCGTGGTGTCGCCCTTGCCGGCGCCGTGCAGGCTGTACTTGTCGAGCAGCTCGGCGGCGGCGGCGATGTGCTCCCGGTCGTGCACCACGACCTCCACGCGCTCCCCGCCCGTGCGGGCCTTGAGCTGGTCGGAGGTTCCCTTGGCGATGACCCGGCCGTGGTCGACCACCGCGATCTCGTGCGCCAGGTGGTCGGCCTCCTCCAGGTACTGCGTGGTCAGCAGCAGGGTGGTGCCGCCCGAGACCAGCTGCTTGATCACGTCCCACAACTGCTGGCGGTTGCGCGGGTCGAGGCCCGTGGTGGGCTCGTCCATGAACATCACCGGCGGTGAGACCACCAGGGCCGCCGCGAGGTCGAGCCGGCGGCGCATGCCGCCGGAGTAGGTCTTGGCCGGGCGGTCGGCGGCGTCGGCGAGGTTGAACTGCTCCAGCAGTTCGTCCGCGCGGGCGCGGGCCGCCTTGGCCCGCATCTGGTAGAGCTGGCCGACCATCTGAAGGTTCTCGCGGCCGGTCAGGTACTCGTCGACCGCGGCGAACTGGCCGGACAGACCGATGGAGCGCCGCACGGCGTCCGGCTGCTTCAGCACGTCGATGCCGGCGACGACCGCCTTGCCGCTGTCGGGCCGCAGCAGGGTCGTCAGGCACCGGACGGTGGTGGTCTTGCCCGCACCGTTCGGCCCGAGCAGACCCAGGACCGTGCCTTCGGGGACATCGAGGTCGACGCCGTCCAGTGCTCTGACGTCTCCGAAGGTCTTCACCAGACCCTCGGCATAGATGGCGCCTGGCATATGTGTCTCCACGTCGTCGGGAATTCTTCGGAAAGCCTAGGTATGTGCGATTCGCACCGCGCGGGATTTTTTCGGGCGCGCACCGGCCTGTGAAGCCGGGCGCGACGCGCGGTGGCGACGGTCACACCATAACGCGATGTATCGCGTTTCTCAATGCGCTTGCTCAAACAAGTTCTCGAACGAGTGACGCAATGACGCCGGGTCTCCCGCCCTCGGCCGACGACGGCCACCGCCGGCCGACGAGGGCCACCCTCGGCCGGGACGGTCTCCCCCGGCCGGTGAGGGCCGCCCTCGGCCGAGACGGTCTCCCCCGGCCGGTGAGGGCCACCCTCGGCCGAGACGGTCTCCCCCGGCCGGTGAGGGCCACCCTCAGCCGATGACGGTGTAGCCCGCCTCGCGCAGGGCCTGGTTGACCTCGGTGCAGTGCGCCGGGCCCTTCGTCTCCAGATGCAGCTCGACCTCCGCCTCCGTGAGCCCCAGCCGTGGGTCCGTCCGCACGTGGCTCACATCGAGGACGTTAGCGTCGACCACTGACAACACCCCGAGAAGCGTCGCCAGCGCACCCGGCCGGTCCGTCAGCCGCAGCCGAACGGCCAGGTAGCGGCCCTGCGCGGCCATGCCGTGCCGCAGCACCCGCTCCATCAGCACCGGGTCGACGTTCCCCCCGGACAGCACCGCCACCACCGGCCCTTCGAAGGCACCGGGCCGGCTCAGCAGCGCCGCGACCGGGCTCGCCCCGGCCGGCTCCACGACCAGCTTGGCCCGCTCCAGGCACAGCAGCAGCGCGGTGGACAGCTCGTCCTCGCTCACCGTCAGGACCTCGTCCACCAGCTCGCCGACGATCCCGAACGGCACGTCCCCCGGCCGGCCCACCTTGATCCCGTCGGCCATGGTCGACGGATTGCGCACCGACACCGGACGCCCGGCCGCCAGCGAGGGCGGATACGCCGCCGCGCCCTCCGCCTGCACCCCCACGACCCGCACGTCCGGCCGCAGCGCCTTCACGGCGACCGCGATCCCCGCGATCAGACCCCCGCCGCCGATCCCGACGACGACGGTGCGCACCTCCGGGCACTGCTCCAGGATCTCCAGGCCCACCGTGCCCTGGCCTGCGATGATGTCGGGGTGGTCGAAGGGATGGATGAACACCGCGCCCGTCTCCCGGGCGTAGTCCGTGGCGGCGGCGAGCGTCTCGTCGACCACCTGTCCGTGCACGCGCACCTCGGCGCCGTACTCCCGGGTGGCGCTGATCTTCGGCAGCGGGGCGCCCTTCGGCATGAACACCGTGGAACGCACCCCGAGCAGCGAGGACGCCAGCGCCACCCCCTGCGCGTGATTTCCGGCGCTGGCCGCCACCACACCTGCCGCGCGCTCCTCGGGCAGCAGCCCGGCGATCCGCACATAGGCACCGCGCAGCTTGAACGAGCCGGTGCGCTGAAGGTTCTCGCACTTCAGATGCACCGGGGCACCCACCAGCTGGGACAGATGCCTGCTGCCCTCCATCGCGGTCGTCCGCGCCACGCCCGAGAGCATCTTCTGAGCACCTCGCACATCGTCGAGCGTGACGGTCCGCAAGGAGTCAGCCGTGCCGTAGCTCATGACACCAGCATCGCAGTTCACGGGCACAGGCGACCGGTGTGACCATCTGGCGGACGCCGCTTTCCGCAGCGCCGGTACGCCCCGCCGTCCGGCCGCGTACTCTGTCCCCCAATCAGCAGCCTCCACGAAGTGAGCCCCCGGCCATGCCCACTACACCTGAAATGTCGATGGACATGACGAGCGTCGGTGACAACGGTCTCCTCGACACCCTCCAGCACGAGGTGGCGTTGTTCGCCCGCCGCGCCGAACAGACCCGGCTCGGCGGGGTCGGGCAGGTGCGCAACTCCATGGACCGCGCCGCCTACCTGCTGCTCAACCGCCTCGACAAAGAGGGCCCGATGGGGGTCAAGGCGCTCGCCGCGAGCATGGGCATCGACTCCTCCACGGTCACCCGGCAGGTCGCCCCGCTGGTGGACACCGGCCTGGTCAAGCGCACCTCGCACCCCGAGGACGGCCGTGCGGTCGTCCTTCAGCTGTCCCCGCGCGGGCAGGCCCGCCTGGAGGAGGTGCGCACCTCCCGCCGGCAGCTGATGGCCGAGCTCACCCACGACTGGAGCCCGGAGGAGCGCGAGTCCTTCTGCACGCTCCTGACCCGCTTCAACGCCGCCCTGTCCGCGCGGATGTCGGCGCAGGGGGTCCCGGCGCCGGAGACCCAGCAGGACACCTGAGCCGGCCGCACTCCCGGCACCCTCCTGAGCCGGACCGCACTCCCGGCACCCTCCTGAGCCGGCCGCACTCCCGGCACCCTCCTGAGCCGGACCGCACTCCGGGCACCCGCGCCCCCTACTCCAGGCACGCGCGCCCCTTGACCCCGGGGGCCGCGACTGGCTGATATGAGACCGGGTCCCCTTGTGCGGGAGGCGCGGTGCGACACGGGCATGTGTCCCAGGAGGTCCGCCGGGTCCGCGAGTTCGAGGCGTTCGTCGCGGGTGCGGGTGGGCGGCTGCTGCACGCCGCCACGCTGCTCACCGCGGAGGCGCCGGACGACAACCCGCGCGCACGGCGCCTGCTCACCCACGCGCTGGCGCAGACGTACGCCGACTGGGACCGGCTGCGCGGCGAGGACCCCTACGACCGCACCCGCCGCCATCTGGCCACCCGCTTCGCGCACAGCGCCTGGCATCAGCTCGGCGGCCTGCTGCGCTCCCGTACGGACCCGTCGGGCCCGCTGGCCCGGCTCAGCCCGCAGGAACGGCTCGTCCTGGTGCTGCGGCTCTACGAAGGGGTCGCCGAGGAGCAGACGGCGGCGCTGCTCGGGCTGTCCACGGACCGGGTGCGGGCCATCTGCCTGCGCGCGGTCACCGCGGTACTGCGCCCGCCGCCCGGCCCCGCCCCGGCGGTCGGCGGCGTGAAGGCGGTGTCGTCATGAGCCGGGTCAGCCGTGAGGCGCTGGTGCGGCGGATGCTGGAGGAGCGGTCACCGGCCGCCGTGCCGCCCGAGCTGCACACGGACGCCGTACGGCTCGGGGCGCGCATGCTGCGCCGCCGCACCGTAGCGCGCCGGGTGCTGTGGGTGCTGCTGTTCGCGGCGGCCGTGGCCTTCACGGTGTGGGCGGTCAGCGTGCAGCCGTGGGTGGAGCCGCCGTCGGAGACGACCCCACCCCTCACCGGCTGGTGAGCACGCCGCTGGACGTTCTGCCGTGAAGGCGCTGCTGGGCGCCCTCTGCCCAGCGGCTGCTGCCGGGTGCTACTTGCCCAGCGCCTGCTGCAGGTCCTCGAGCAGGTCGTCGACGTTCTCGATGCCCACGGACAGCCGCACCAGGTCGGCGGGCACCTCGAGCGCCGAGCCGGCCGCGGAGGCGTGCGTCATCCGGCCGGGGTGCTCGATCAGCGACTCGACACCGCCCAGGGACTCGCCGAGCGTGAAGACCCGGGCCCGGTTGCAGACCTCGACGGCCGCCTCCTCGCCGCCCTCCACGCGGAAGGAGACCATGCCGCCGAAGGACCGCATCTGCTTGGCGGCGACCTCGTGGCCGGGGTGGTCCGGCAGCCCCGGGTACAGCACGCTGGTCACGCGCGGGTGCCGGGTGAGCATGTCGGCGACCCTGGCGGCGTTCTCGCTGTGCCGGTCCATGCGCACCGAGAGGGTCTTGGTGCCGCGCAGCACCAGCCAGGAGTCGAACGGCCCGGCGACCGCGCCCATGGCGTTCTGGTGGAACGCCAGCTCCTCGCCCAGCTCCGCGTCCGCGGTGATCAGCGCACCGCCGACCACGTCGGAGTGGCCGCCCATGTACTTGGTCAGGGAGTGCACGACGACGTCCGCACCGAGCGACAGGGGCTGCTGCAGGTAGGGCGTGGCGAAGGTGTTGTCGACGACGAGCCGGGCGCCCGCGTCCCGGGCGATCTGGGCGACCGCCGCGATGTCGGTGATGCCGAGCAGCGGGTTGGACGGGGTCTCCACCCACACGATCTTGGTCTTGGGGGTGAGGGCCGCGCGCACGGCGGCCGGGTCGGAGGTGTCGGCCACCGACCACTCCACGCCCCAGCGGGCGACCACCTTCGCGAAGAGACGGAACGTGCCGCCGTAGGCGTCGTTCGGGATCACCACGTGGTCACCCGGGCTGAGCAGCGTACGCAACAGGCAGTCCTCGGCCGCCAGTCCGGACGCGAACGCAAGGCCGCGGCGGCCGCCCTCCAGGGCGGCGAGGTTCTCCTCCAGCGCGGTACGGGTCGGGTTGGCGCTGCGGCTGTACTCGTAGCCGCCGCGCAGGCCGCCGACGCCGTCCTGCTTGTAGGTGGACACCTGGTAGATCGGCGGGACGACCGCGCCCGTCAGGGGGTCGGCGGTGTTGCCCGCGTGGATCGCGAGCGTCTCGAAGTGCTGACTGATGTGCCTGTCGCTCATGGGGTCCGAGGGTAGTGCGCCGACGGGGCATGCGCCCGGATCGGCCTGGGGCAAACGCCCGGATCGGCCCGGGGTGGGGGCCGGACGAGGAGGCCGGGCCGGCCGCCGGCGCGGCGCGGGTGTCACCGGCGGGCGGCTGCCGTGCTCCCCGCACCGGGCGCGGGGAGCGGAGTTTTCCACAGGTCCGGCACCCAGGTTGGCCAAGTGCGTAGGCGGTCTGGTTCGCTTGAGACATGGACATTCTGTGGGTGCTGATCGCGCTGGTCATGCTCGGCTTCGTGCTGCTCCCCGTGCTGCGGCGCCGGCGCGGCGCGGTCGGTCTGGTCACCCCCGACCACCCGGACGCGGCGGACCCCGCGAACTACGGCTTCGCCCGCACCGAGGAGCTGGACATCCGGCTGCCCGGCCCCGACCAGGACCTGCTGGACGTCCTGGACGTGGTGCAGGGCACGCAGGACTACCGCGCGGCCCAGCAGCTGCTGGCGGGCACGGAGGCGGAGGGCGAGCTGCGCTGGCAGCGCGTACAGGCCTTCGCCGGCGCCGCCTCGCTGGAGCTCCAGCAGCGTCCCGGCGGGGCGGACGGGGCGCCGGGCGGGCAGTGGCTGCGCGCCTGGCGGGCCGAGGCGCCCAAGGACGCGGGCGGAGCGGCCGTGCACGCCGAGTTCCTGGTGCAGCAGGCGTGGCGTACGGCGGCGCCCGGGACGGACGAGTTCCGGATCATCATGGAGGAGGCGAAGGCGGCGTGCGGCGAGGCGGCGCTGCTGGCGCCGGGCGATCCGATCCCGTACATCGTCGAGCTCTCGGTGGCCCGCGGACTGGGCTACGAGCACAAGGACTTCGAGCAGCTCTGGCTGAAGATCCTGGACCGCGCGCCGAACCACATGGGCGCCCATCTGGCCGCCCTGCACTACTGGTGCGAGAAGTGGCACGGCTCGAGGGAGCTGGCCTACTCGTTCGCGGAGTCCGCGGCGGCGCGGGCACCTCAGGGTTCGCTGCTGGCGGCAATGCCGCTGTTCGCGGTGTTCGAGCACCTGCCCGAGGTCAATCTGGTCAGCGGCTTCTACCAGAGCGAGGTCGTGACCAAGGCGATCCACGGCGCGCTGCACGCGGTGCACTCGGCCCGCCCCGACGACCCGATGCTGGCGCATGTGCGGCACATGCTGGTCTTCTTCCTGGTGCGCAGTGAGCGCTGGGCCGAGGCGATGAGCCAGCTGATACACATCGACGGCCATGTCGGCGCCCTGCCGTGGACCCTGTCCCCGGACCCGGCCGCCGAGTTCGCGGTGTACCGGGCCCTGGCGGTGGCCGGCTACGAGGCGAACGGCGGCAGCCCGGCGACCCTTCCGCACTGACGGCTCCGGCGTCCTGCCGGCCGGCCCCGGTGACCCGCTCCCGCACGAAGTCCTGGGGCGGTACGGGCCCTGTGCCGGGCTCAGATGACCTACCACGCGGAACCGGGCTCCCCCGCCGCTGAGGCCCTGCGCCTGCTGGGCAGTTGGGCGGCGGGCGAACCCCGCAGGGACGCGGACGCTATCCCTTGAGCGCCTCGACGAAGGGCGCCCAGGCGCGGGCAGAGAGCGTCAGCACGGGCCCGTCGGCGAGTTTGGAGTCCCGGACGGGGACGAGCCCGGGGACTCCGTCGGCGACCTCGAGGCAGTTGCCCCCGCTTCCGTTGCTGTAGCTCGACTTGCGCCACAGAGCGGCACCGGGAAAGTCGCTACCGACCTCCACGCAGTTCCCACCGTCGCCGTTGCTGTAGCTGCTCTTGCTCCAGAGCCCTTCACTCAGGTCGATCCGGTTGCTCGCCATGTTGGTAATCCTTCCCCACGGCCCGGACGACGACGCGACCCGCTGCGCGGAGGAACTGCGCGCCGCACTCGCCCTCCACGACATCACACTCCCCTCGCTCCGAGCGGACCTGCCGACCTTCGCCGGCGCATACACTCCGCCCGCCGGTCTCATCGCACTCGGCAACTGCAACACGGCCACGGCCCGCGCGCTCGCCGCCCTGCTGCGCAAGGCGGCGTCACGGTGACCGTGGAACTCGCCCTGCTCGCCACCCCGAAGGCCGTGCCGGAACTGCGCCACCTGCTCCAGGGCTACGACGTCGACGTCCGCCTGTGCGCCACCGAGTTGCTGACCAACGTCATCGACCACCTCGGCGAGGGCACCCCCGTCACCGTCCGCGTCACACCCACGGCCACCGGCCACACCCGCGTGGAGGTCACCGACCCGGACCCCCGTTCGCTGCCCGTCCTCAGGGCAGCCACCGCCACGGACGAGTCCGGCCGCGGGCTGGCCCTGGTCTGAAGTCACATCCGATTTCCAGGCACCAAGCATCTCGCCGGATTCGATGTCCACCGAGACGTGACGCCCGGTGTTGAGATCCACGTAGTGCCGGGCAGGCGTCCCGCGATACGTTCCCGCGATTTGAACGTTCCCTGGATCCTTAACGAAGCCTTCCAAGGCGTTCACGAATGCTTGCTTGCTCGCGTTGCTCTCCTTCGCAGTGACCCCGAAGTCGGCAGCATGTTTGAAATGATGAGGCACCCTGTTCGAATCGATCCATACGGACCCGCACCCAGGACCTGAGTTATGAACCAGGACCGGAGTCTGCCCCGCCAGCACATAGTACGTGTGCTACGCGGCACCCCTCTACCTGCTTCTTCGCAGGTCAGCGCGTGATTTGCGTTCCGCTGGCGTCCGTGGATGTGCTGGGAAATCCGTGGGTGTTGCCGTCGCTACTGCCGTCAACGGCTCGGGGCATACGATTGCGCTGCCGCTGCCTGGTGTCGCTGCAGCGGGACTCTACTGCCATGCGCCGGGTTCGGCACGGACGAGAGCGCGGACGGTCTGCTCGTAGAGCTCGTGGCCGCTCTGAGCGCAGTGTCCGGCGATCCAACGGATCAGCTCGTCCGAGGTGTGCAGCGTGCCTGACGTGGCGCCGCAGTTGTGCTTTTCGCCGGTGACGCAGACCGCCTCGAACGTTGGCAGCGCCAGGGGGTCGGGGACGGTGGTCACGTGGTACTCGCGGAAGCGGTAGCGGCCCCGAGAGGCGTTGCGTGCTCGTGCGCCGGCGTTCGGAGAGTCAGGCATCCTCGGCCGCCTCTTCCTGATCCGGGATGCGCTGTCCGCGCGAGTCCGCGACCCTGAGCGCGTCCGCCAGTGCTTCTGCCAACCGGCAGGCCAGCCAGCGGTATTCGCTCGCTGACAGGGCTTTCGCGCCGGGTGCCGTGGCGTCGCGGGCGTACTCCAACAGTTTCTGGCCCATGCTGAGCTGTACCGTCTCAATGCTGTCGGCGAGGGTGGAGAGGTAACCCCGGCCGTCGCTGCTCAGGTAGCAGGGCTTCACCTCCGGGCTGGTCCACGGCAGTAAGCGGGGACCTCCCCGACCCGACGCGGCGTCGTACAGCTCTCTGCGACGCATGCGGTCGGCATCGCTCCTGGGCTGGCTCAACTGGGCACCCCCGGCCTGGGTCACTGACGATGGACACACTGACCGTAGGCACTGACCGATCGTCACCCCAGGCGGCAGCCATGACAGTTCGCGACTCTTGGTTCACGAACTGCCACGCTACGTGGCAGCTACCCTACGACGCCCAGGTAGTCGGCCATTTCGCGCATCTCCGTCGTGAGGGTGCGCTTGCGCTTGCCCAGGATCTCCTGCATGGTCTCGGCGGCCCCGTTCTGGTGCCGCAGCCACTGCGGGGCGGCTTCCCTGGCGCGGGTCAACTCGTCCATGGCGGCGGACAAGTCGCCGGTCCGGGTGTGGGCGCGCGCCACATCGAGGGTGAAGCGGTTCCCATCGTTGGTGCTGGGCCTACCCAAGCGCTTCCACGCCTTGGGCGACAACTCCTCCTGCTCGCTGGCCTTGCGCACCACCGCGCGGGCGTCGCCGACGACCATGTCGTCTTCGAGTGCCTTGACCGCGGCGGTGACCGGCCCGAAGACGGACCAGTGCCGGGAGACGTTGCGATGCGCCGTCCCGACCGCGGTTGCCGCGACCCGGGCGGCTTGACGGTACTCCTTCGCCTCGTCGGGACGGTTGTTCCTCGCGGCTGCGGCGGCAGCCTCCATCGCCAGGCCGCCCCACACCGCGTAGTGGTCCGGCTCAGCCCCCGTGATCTTCGGCTCCACCCCGTCCATGCTCCGGGCCGCGACCTGTTCCGCCTCGTCCAGCCTTCCCTGCCTCACCAGCAGCCAGCACATGCAGCCGACACCAGAGCCCGCCGCAAGCATGTCTCCGGCCTGACGGGCATCCATGATGGCGCCGCGCACGGCGGCATACGCGATGTCGTACTGCCGTACCTGGGTGAGATAGGTGCCGGCCAGACGCAGCGCCTCGGCGCGGGCCAGCAGGGCCTGCCGGTGCTCGTCCCCGCTGTCGTAGTAGGCAACGGCTTGGGCTGCATCGCGCAGCAGGCCCGGCAGTTGAGCCGCGACGCTCTTGTAACTGTCGGAGAAGTACAGCACCCGTGCGTCTTGCAGCGTCCGCCGGAAGATGCGCAGGTTCGGTTCCTCGGCCACGGCTTCGGCGTCCTGGTCCACGAGCCCGACGGCCGGGGTGAGGGCGGCGCGGAGCTGGATCAGGTTGACCCGGTTCGGCTCCTCAGCCCGCCCCACGGGCTCCGGTGCATCCGAGGCCATCAGCGCGGCCGTGGTCACCCCCAGCGCGCGGGCAAGCGTGTGCAAGGTCTCCATGCGGATGGTGCCGCCCTGCTCGGCCTTGCGCACGGTGCCCGGCGATACGCCTGCGGCGTGGGCCAGTTCCTCCTGGCTCATCCCCGCGCGACGCCGGTACTTGCGGACGTTGTCAGCCAGCTCCGTGGTCATCAACTCACCACCTCCCACTCCACGGTACGCCCAGCCGACACATCAACCGGGGGCGCTCCGACAGACACCCGCCCACAAGGGGTGCCCCATTACGCGACGGGCCGGGCTCCGGCAGAACCGGGGCCTGAGCGGGTGGGGTCCCTCGTCGGTCGGGCAGCACCTCGACCCCGACGCTTCGAACCCCTTACCGCCGACGAAGCCCGCCAGTTCCTCACAGCCGCGCGCAGGCACCGGCTCCATGCCCTGTTCGAACTGGCGCTCCACACCGGACTCCGCAAAGGCGAACTCCTCGGCCTCCGCTGGGAAGACCTCGACGTCGACCGGGGCACGGCTGCCGTCCGCCGCACCTTGCAGCGCACGAGCACAGGCGGACTCACCACGTTGCCCACCAAGACCCGAGCCTCCGAGCGCCGCATCGCCCTCCCCGCCCGCTGCTGCCTCCAGTCGCTGAAGCACCACCACGAACAGCAGCAGCGCGAGCGTGAGGCCGCAGGCACCACGTGGCAGCACAACGGGCACGTGTTCACCACTCCCCAGGGCCGACCGATCGACCCGACCAACCTCACCCGCACCTTCACCACGCTCCTCCGCAAGGCTGGCCTCCGCCGCATCCGCTTTCACGACCTCCGCCATTCGACCGCCACACTGCTCCTGGAGCAGGGCGTGGAACTCGTCGTGATCAAGGAACTCCTCGGCCACGCCCACATCGGCGTCACAGCCACCGTCTACGCCCACGCACGCCTCCGCCTCCAGCGCGACGCCATCGATATCCTCGGCACCGCGCTCGGTAGCCCGGAGACCACCGTGACGGCACGCTCCGACGGCGACGAACCGCCACCCTGCAACGCGCTTGTCCGCTGACGTTGCCGTCAACTACTGCCGTCAAGACGGCGAGAGGCCCCGCCAGAGTCGGCTCTGGCGGGGCCTCTCAGCGTCGAGTCAATTCACGACAACAATTCGCGACGAGACTCCGAATAGGAGTCCGCGTTCTCCGGGAGAAGCTCCGACATCTTGCCGAAGAACGCCGATCCCGCACCCCTCAGCGCCGCCAAGAAATCAGACGTTGAAACGCTCACCCTCTTCACGTCGTTGCCCGATTTCACCGAAACGAGAACCTGAGACCCTTGCTGTCGGAAAGAGAGCTCAATCGGCTGATCCGGGAAATAAGTCGACGCGTACCCTGCGGCCGAGAGTTGCGGGACCATGCTGGCCACGTATGCCCACAGCTGGTCAACGTAATCCCATTCACTGATCCCGATAATCTCAACTCCGTGGATGGCGATTCGCACCGCACCCTCGACGTAGTCGGCATCAGCTGGGCGGGCGGTGCAGGCATCAACCTGCACGAACTTGCCGCCCGAATCCCTCAGGTACGTCTCGATCTCGATCACGCCGCGATTCCTCATGTCAGGGAGCAACAGGGTAGAACTGGCCGACTCGGCCTTTATTCATGCCGAGAACGTAGTCTACTCCGTTGACGTTTCCCTGAATCTGATACATACCCCTGCTTCCTCGCTGAACGAGCGTATCCCTGTTCTGGCGCATGACCTGCCCGATTGCGTCCTGGACATCAGCAACGCTCATCTTGGGGTCGAAGAAGGACTGCTGAGCCTTTACCGAGCCATCCCACATTTTCGGATGATGACGAGTGAGGATGTGCTCCATTCCCTTCTTGTCCAGAAGGAAGGTCTGGTTCCCGAACTGGAAGCGTTGGCTGCTCCAACCCCGGAGGGCCGGAATGCACCCTCCGCTGTTGTGAACCAGGACTGGCGTCTCCCCCGCCAGCACATAGTACGTGTGAAGGTCGTCCACCGTGAGGTTGTACGTACGGGTGTGCTGTGTGTACGGGCGGTTGGCGGTGACTATGACCGTGCGTCCGTCATCAGTACGGAGGGTCATGCCCGGTGTCAGTGCTCCGGCTTCGACCCAGTCGTCCTCGGAGGGTGACCAGAAGGGGTGTTCGTAAGTTGCAGTGAGTTGTTCGATGCCGTTCTCGGTCGCAAGGGACAGTTCGTTGAATCTCTTGTCGTCCTCGGTCCGGATGAGGCGGGTGACTTCTTTCGGGCCGCTCTCATCTGTTCCTGGGTCGGCGGCCATGACTTTGTCGCCGACCTGGACATCTTCAATGTCCTTGGTGGTCCCGTCGGCCATCAGGACGTCGGTGCCTGCCAGGAAGCATTTGCAGCCGGCGAGGCGGGCGAACCTTTGGCTGATGGACCGGCCGGTGGCGACGGCCTTCTTGGCCGCTGCTATAGCCGCGAAACGTGACCAACCGAAGCTGACGAGATACATGACGTCCGTGACGATCGCTTCGACACAGTCGCCTCTGCCGGTCACGCAGTTGATGTTCGCCTGAACGCCGAAGGGATCGTTCCCGGTGGGCTCGAGGAGTCCGGCCTTCCCTGCGATGTCGCAGAATGCCCCGTACTTCGGTGTGTCCGTTCCAGAGCTTTGGCACAGGCCGACAGTCCATTTGTGCAGCGCCTCATCGTACGAGCCGCCGGGAAGCAACGCCCCTCTGGCGATCAGTTCCTCTTGGGTGGGAACGGGAACGTCGGCGATGATGACCTTTCCGCCTGCGGACTTGGAAGTCCCGGGATTGCTGTTCCCGCCCGCACGGACCTTCGCCGTGCCGCCGGTGGTCCGTTTTCCGTTCCTGTCGTAACACCCTTGAGTGGTGCAGCCAGGGCCGTTGTCCGGGGTCCATACCGTGTCCGGATTGTTCACTGAGCAGCCGTCACAGAACAGCCCAGTGGGATCCGCGTACGTGGCGGGGTTCTGGTTGGCGTAGCTGTAGCCGTTGAGCGAATGCGGCTGGTCGGTGCTGAGGACGGGATCGACGGACAGGAACTGGCCGAGGGTGGGGTCGTATTCACGGGCGCCGATGTGGGTCAGGCCGGTGCCTTCGTCCCGGGTCTTGCCGAGGAAGCCCTTGTCGTCCGGCCACGTGGTGGTGTCGCCGGCTGGTTCGCCGCGATCGGTGCCGAAGGGGGTGGTGTAGCGCTTGGTGAACGTCTGACTGGCATCAGGGCTGATGGCAAGACTTGAGGTGCCGTGATGGTCGCCGGTGAGATAGGTGAGGGTGTTCGTTCCGGACTCGTTGGAGCGGACGGCAGCCGTGACACCCCCGGCAGCGTAGTAGCGCTGCGCCCAGGTGGTCTCGTCCTCGCGCAGATGGAGTTCTGTGGCACCTGCGTACAGGATCCGCTCACCGTTCTCCGTGTCGCGGATCAGCAGCTGACCGTCCGGGCCGTAGAGGTAGGTGGTCTTGATGCCGTTCGGGGCCGTGGTGGTGGCGATGCGCCCTTCGTCGTTCCAGGTGTGGGTGTAGGTGCCAGAGGACACGGGAGCCGAGCCGATCCAGGAACCTGCGGACCACTGGAGCTCCCAGTCAGCGGAATAGACGGCGAAGCTTCCGCCGTCCTGCAGGCTGGCGAAGTAGCCCGAGCTCGCGCCCTTGGCCGTGTTGGTGGACCAGAGCTTGGTGTTGTCGGCCGAGTAGACGACGAAGTCGCCGTCGTCCTGCATGGTCGCCCAGGCACCGGGGTTGCCTGCGGTGTCCGTGTGCCAGCGGACCTCGCCGGTGTCACGGTTGTAGATGACGAGGTCGCCGTCCCCGCGCATCACCATGCGAGCCTTCTGGCTGCGCACTTCCTGGCCCGCGGTCAGCTTCCATCCCGCGCGCAAGTACTGGTGCTGTACAGCGGTGGCGCGCTTGGTGGTGTTGCCCGCCGCGTCGTAGGTGAAGCTCTGGGTGCGGGTGCCGTCGCCGGTCGTGTCGACCTTCGTCAGCGTGTGCGGCTGCGGCTGGCCGGAGGCCGGGTAGGTGTACTCGCGCTGGGTGTCCTGGCCCACGCGGATGCCGACTCCGTGATGCGTTTCGGTCTTGCGCTGGCCGGCCGCGTTGTAGGTGTAGCTCGTCCAGTACGGTGCCGGGCCGCCCATGCCCGACGCCGTACGGGTGGCGGAGCAGTCGTCGGTCTTGGGTGTCCAGGCCTCGATCAGACGCTGGTGGCCGTCGTAGGCGAAGCACTGGGTGTCCGCCGAGCTCTCGCCGCCCAGAGTGGTCGGGTCCTTGATGGACGTGACGTTTCCGGCCTGGTCATAGCCGTAGTTGAGGTCCTGCAGCATGTACGGGTGCGACTGGTCGGTGACATGCCTGCGGGTCAGGCGGCCGGTGCCCTTCTCGAAGCGGTTGGTGACGTAGATGTTCTTGGCCCCCGTACCGCCGGTGCCCAGCGTCAGCTGGAGCGGCTGCGAGAGCGCGGAGTAGGACACATCACGCAGGTAGCCGGTGGAGCCCCCGATCGACGTCAGGTTGCCCAGGCCGTCGTAGCCGTAGTCGATGGCCTCCGACGGCAGGCCGCCCATGGCGGGCTCGCGGGTCATTCGCAGGGAGCCGTCAACGCTGTAGCTGCTCTCGAAATCAAAGGTTCTTGACGCGCCTGCGGCCACGAACGGGTCGTCGGCGGGCAGTTCGAGCCGGGTGCCGGTGGCCCGGCCGAGGCTGTCGTAGGCGGTGACCGCCTGAGTGTAGGCCTGGCCCGTCTTTCCGCCCACGTAGCGAGTCGAGGAGGTGGGCAGGCCCTTGAGCAAGGTGTCGTAGGCGTAGCCGGTGAGCTGGTTGGCGTCCGACTTGGAGCCCGTCCAGGTGCCGGTAGGGCGTCCGAGCTCGTCATAGGCCGTCAGGATCGACTTGCCTCGGGAATCCGTGGCCTTGACGGCCTGGTCCAGGGCGTTGTACTCGATCGTCGACCGGCCCTTGTCGGGGTCCTCGGTGCCACTACGGCGACCGAACAGGTCATAACTGTAGGTCCACTTGGTGCCGTCCGGGCCGGTGATCGACTTCTGCTGACCGTCCAGCGCGTAGGTGAACCTGGTGGCCGCATAGGTGGCGCCGGGACCGGTGCCGTAGTCGGCGTCGGCCGGGTTGATGCTCGCGTACTGGCGTGCCTCGACGGTCCTGCCGCGGATGTCGGTGATCGCCCGCTGCGCCGAGCCGCCCTCGACCGCGGTCGTGGCCACGGAGTCACCGGTGTAGCTGGTGGTCACGGACCACTTCTTCACGCCGTAGATGTGCAGCGTGCTGGTGGTCGGACGTTCCGCCCCGTCGAAGACGGTCTCCGTCTGCTTCGGTGCCTCGCCGTACTCGGCGCGGGTGTAGGTGCCGTTCGGCGTGCTGGTGGTGTCGAAGATGTCGGCGTACGCCTCGTACGCCAGGCCGCGACTGTCGTACCGCATGTCGGTCAGCAGCCTGCCGCCCTGCGGAGTCGGCGCCTGCGTCTGCAGGGGACGCAGGAGGGAGTCGTAGAGCGAGTAGGTGGTGTTGTAGGTCTCCCCGTCCTTCTTCAGGATCGAGGTCGACACCCAGGACGGCTTGGTGTTGTCCAGGTGGTAGGCGAACTTGGCGTTGGGCGCCTGGCTGCCGCGGATGCGGTTGGGCAGCCACACCTCGGTCAGCCGGCCGAGGGCGTCGTAGTTGAGCTCGGTCTTCTTCTGGTTGACGTCGTAGCTGCGCAGGGCCAGACCGCGACGCGGGTCGAGGAAGCTGACCGCTTGGTGCCCCTTGGGGTTGGTGGTGACTGTTTTCGTCAGGGGTCCGGCTGTGGCGGGGGTGTAGGCAGTGGACGTGGTGTGCCCCACCGCATCGGTCAGGGTCGTCGGCCGGCCGAGGGCGTCGAAGCCGGAGGTGCTGACCGTCTGCCAGCCAGTGGGCATGCGCTCCCCGTCGGAGGTGGGCGTGGCGGCGTATCCGGTGGCACGACCGGTCCAGGTCGCCTCACCCTTGGTCGGCGTCTGGGTGGCGGACCATCCCGTAGCGTCCGGGTTGTCGTAGACGACGGCCGTGTCGGACAGTACGTCGCCACGCGTGGCCGAGGTGGCCGGCAGGTCCAGGGCGGCGTCCGTGATGGAGCATTCCCGGGCGACGGTTCGCGAGCGGGACACCAGGCTGGTGATGCCCACCGTTTCGTTGCGGGCGTACCAGGTGCGTGTGCAGGTCTCGTCGCCGCCCAGGCCCTTCTGCCCGTAGTCGTCGAGGGAGGTGACCATGCCGAGGGTGTCGTACCGCTTGGTGACGACGTGGGTGCGCCAGCTGTCCGTGGCGCTCAGATGAGTGCTCGTGTAGGTGACGGTGTCCCGGACCCACCTGGAGGGGTGGTCGGTCGCGTCGGGGACGCTCTGGACACCCGTCTGCCGGTAGGTGTAGTTCGAGAAGGTGCTGGCGATGGGCTGACTGCCGTTGTAGGTGACCTGCTGCCGCAGTTGTCCCTTGTACTGGTCACTGTCGTTGATGGCAGTGAAGTCGACGTCGGTGTCGAGCAGCGGTTCCACGCTCACGCTCTTGGCGGTGCCGTCGGCGTTCTTGTCGCCGTGCATGCCCTGCAGGTAGAGCGAGACCGTCTTGGAGCGGGTCGTGCCCGTCGCTCCGGTGTAGGCGGTGACCTTGCGGTAGCCGCGCCAGTCCGACCAGGTCCGCTCCTCCTCGGGTGTGAAGGGGTCGTTACTGTGGTGCCAGGCGGCTCCGCTGTAGGAGTAGGCGTGCTCGACGGCCTCGTTGCCCGCGGCCGGGTCCGAGGAGGTCACAGCCAGGACGCGGTACTTGTGGAACCAGTCGACCGAGGCGTTCTCGGCTCCGTTGATGTGCCAGTACTGCGGAAAGCAGGAACGCGTGTTGGAGTCCTCGGCCGCCCCCATCACCTGGCTGCGGACGCACTCCGGGTCGGACAGCGTCACCGTGGTGATCTCGCCCGTCTCCGAAGTGATCGTCGAGATGCGGGGACGGGTGAGCGGAAGTATGTCGTCCGTAGCGTCGACCCGGTTGGGCCGCATCTGGTAGGTGAACGAGATGGGGTTCAGGGTGATGCTGTTGTCACCCGCCTTGCCCGTCCGCTTGAGCGACGTGAGGGTGAGAACGTGATCGGAACTGTCCCCGATGTCTCCGCCGTCCAGGTACTTCTGGGACAGCGTCCAGGAGTCCACCGGGTCGTAGGCGTTACTGGTGGCGTTGTAGGAGAAGGTGTCGATGCCGGTCACGCGCTTGCGGCTGAAGAAGGACGGTCCGCTAGCGTTGCACTCGTCGTCACCGTCTGAACAGATCGCGTCGAAGGGGACGTCCGGCCAGTTGTCGGCGGTGGCCTCGGTCAGGCTGGAGCAGTCGGAGGCGGTGCAGCGCTCGGCATGGTCGAAGGTGACCTTGGCGTCGGCGTCGTCGGTGAACAGGGCCCCCTTGCGCAGACCGTACTCAATGCGGGTGAGGTAGCCGCCGCGCGTGTAGGAGGCGTTGGCCGTCTCGGACTTGTTCTTCTTGTAGTGGTTGGACTCCTTGGTGTACCAGTACGTCGACGCATTGCCGTGGGTGTCCTCGACATAGTCGAGGTTCCACCGCCACGCCTGCGTCAGCGACCGGTCGGCGAAGGCATCCCCGCCGGAGTAGCCTGGCTCGCCGGAGTCGTCACCGAACACCGGCACTGTCCAAGTCGA
Organism: Streptomyces thermospinosisporus; assembly: GCF_039526425.1. Taxonomy (NCBI): domain Bacteria; kingdom Bacillati; phylum Actinomycetota; class Actinomycetes; order Kitasatosporales; family Streptomycetaceae; genus Streptomyces; species Streptomyces thermospinosisporus. Next base: position 142,309 of record NZ_BAAAIZ010000017.1, on the reverse strand, counting down.
GTTGGTGCGCTGGTTGCCTGCGCCCTCCAGCTTGTTCAGGCCGAAGACGTACTTGGTGCCGTCCGATGTGGTGACGGTCCAGTGCTCGCCGTTGTCGTCGCCGTTGTCGGCACCGGTGGACCGGGTGACCTTTGAGGCGTCGTCGTCCTCCAGCCGCCACTTGCCATCGGTCTTGTCCTTGATCAGACGGGTGGACTTGCCGTTGAGCACCAGCCGCGCGTTGTCGTACTTCCAGCACAGGTCCCAGACGTCCTTGTGCCCGTCGTCGTCGCAGGAGCCGTAGGAGCGCTCGATGTAGGACTCTGTCAGCGTGAAGCCCTCACCGACTGTCGTGCCCTGGTTGTTCGTCGTCGCTGTCCGGCCGTCGACGCTGCCCGAGTCGTACGACAGCGACAGGGGCGGTGTGGGACCGGCAGCCGCCGGTGGAAGAGTGAAGCCGTAGGACCAGGTGAAGGCGCCTGAACTGCTGCCCGCCTCCCACGCGGAAGAGGCCGACAACGGAGTCGCGGAGTAGTCACCCGCGCCCTTCGGCGATTGGCCGGAGCCCGCGGCGGCTCCTGTCACTGCGAGCACGGTCGCTCCGGAGGCCGCCGTGCCCTCAGCCTTGCGCAGTTGAGCGCTTTTCCCAGTCGACTGGGCCGTGCCGATGTTCACCATGGCCGAGATGCTTTGGTCGGCGAGATCGTTCTTCGACCTCAAGGGCTTCTGGACGCGGCACTCGTCCTTCTGCGGGGTCGTCAGAACACAGGACGGAAGCTGGACCAGCCGAAGGCGCTGGGACCAGGCACCGCCGACTGCTGCGGCGAAGGCGCTGTAGTCGAGGCTCATCTCGGCCGCGCCGCCCTGGTCGGCCTCGACGGTCAGCAGCACGCCGGTCAGTCCGGCCTTGCGGGCCGCCGTCTGGTCCAGCACGGTGACCTGCGCCGTGCCCTCGGCTTTGGTCCTGGCGCCGGAACCGGCCGCCGGCTTCAGGGTGACCGGGACGTCTGCAGGCGTGCCTTTCGCGGCTCTGCCTCGGTCCAGCTCAAGTTTGTCCTGCCCTTGTCGGGGCCAGCGGGCTCTGCGTTCCTGGTCGGCTCGTTCGGCCTGAGCGGCGTTGGCCTTGCGATCCTTGCCGACCTTCGCTCGGGCCTTGCGCGCTCCCGGCCCGTCGAATGTCTCAACCTTGCTCACCCGGGACTTGGGCACGTCGGGCCGCCCCAGCCCGCCTGGTTTCGGAGCAGCCTGGGCCACCTGAGCCCAGCCCATAGGCACCAGCAGCGCCAGAGCCAACGACTGCACCAGCAACCGGCCACTCTGCCTGCGCACAGCCCCACTTCCGCGCCGCTTTGATGTGCCTATGCCAAAAGCCATTCGGTTACTCCACCAGTCACAACTCACATGCAAAGAACCCAGAAAGTCACAGTTCGGGCGGCGTGGGGTTCAGGCCTCACGCCGCCCGGTGTTCAGTCACCCACGTAGGTGTCGATCTGCGTGGTGCCGGCCATGGCACCCACCCACACCCGGACCTCCGCGATACGTGCGGGCAGGAAGTGCTTCCACGTCCCGTCGGCAAAGGCCTTGCCCAGGGCGAACTCACCCGTGCCCACCTCGGCCGTGAATGCCCGGGCATCACCGTTCGGCGTGCCGCCGACGTAGAAGGAGATCTCACCGGCCTGTGCGTCGAAGATGCCGGTCAACCGCACCCTGCTGTCCACCAGGGCACCCTCCTCGGACGACACCGCACTGAATGTGCCGTCCGCCTCGAGCCGCCCGAACCGCCAGAACCCCACGGGCACCGTCTTCTCTGTCGCCGTCTCCGGGTCCAGGACGGTCTGCTTGTCCGTCAGCTCGTACCACAGACCCCACGCCGAGCCGTCCGCGGAGCGCTGCCCCGCCACCTGCCCCTTGTAGCCGATGTTCTTCGTGGCGAGCTTGTCCCCGTCCACGGAGGCCAGCGCCGTCACCGTGAACGACCCCGTACCGTCCACCAGCGGTCCGGCCACCGATGCCGAGTCGTCCACGCCGTCGAGAACGATCTCCTCACCGTCCAGCGAGGCACCGCCAGCCAGCGTCATCTTCCGGCCGTACCCCGACAGGGTGTCGGGGATCGTGGTGCCAGTGCCCTGGTCCGGGTGCCAGCCACCGACCAGCTCCACACCGGCGAAGCGCTCGGACGTCATCAGCCGGGCCTCATCACTGACCTCCTCGTCGGTCAGCGCGCGCTGCCACACCGCCACTTCGTCGATGAAGCCCTTGAAATGGTCCACATAGGTGTCTTCGTACATCACCCGGCCGATCTCCAGGCTGCCCTCGGCCGACCAGGGGGTACCGGCGTCCACCGATGCCTCTCGCTTGCCGTTGATGAAGAGCCGCACCTTCTTCGCCGAGGCATCGTGCACGGCCGCCACATGCGTCCACACACCTTTGGGGTGCGAGCCCGAGGCGCTGGCCTCCCGGGAGAAGGTGCCGTCCGTTGAGAACACCCGGATGCTCCACTTGCCGCCGTAGGAGATGACGAAAGGGCTGTACTTCTCGGTCCAGGGGCTCGCAGTCGCCGGCGTCTGGCTCACTACCGAGACCGTCCCCGTCGCTGATGGATCGACCCGCACCCACGCCGCGACCGTATACGACGAGCGGCTCTCCAGAACCGGTCCGGCCGTCGACGCATAGCCGTTATTACTGCCGTCCAACAGCAAACCCTTGTCGGTGACCGCCTGCTCCAGCGGCTCTCCGACGGCATCGTGGGTCAGCAGCCCACGCCGGCCGCTGTGATGCCGCATCGCACCCGAAGCCAGGGTCGCGTCGTCACTGCCGTCGTCCGTGGCCGCGTCCAACGCCACCCCGTCGGCCTCGCTGAAGTGGTACCGGGCCACCGGCCCCGCTCCGGCGGCGACCAGGAAGTCCACCCCGCTCCACGCGCCGTAGCGGCCGATGTCGTCCTTGGCCCGCGCCCACAGTGTGAAGGTGCCCGAGCGCTCAGGCGTCACCGACACGCTGGGGCTGGTGCCGTTGACCGTCGGCCAGGTGGTCATGCCGGTGACCGTGTACTGGTACGACACCACGTCCTGATCGGCGGGGTCCGGAGCGAAGCGGAATGTTCCCTGGACACCGGGCCCGCCGCCCGCTGCACAGGCAGTGGACGTGCACTCCGAGTACGGGCTGCCGACAGTGATCACCGGAGCCTTCGGGGCGCTCTTGTCGAGCTTGAAGTAACACCATCCGGTGGTAGACGCGTTGGACGGTCCGGACAGGTAACTGTCACCGCCGTTGTAGTACGAGCGGACCCAGGCGCGATACCGGTAGACAGGTCCCTCGGCCAGGGTGGACCAGGACATGGTCAGCTTGACGCCGTCGCCCACGTATCCGGTCGACGGGCGCAGATCACCATTGCCGGCCGTGGCATCCACCCATGTCCCGTCGCTCTTGCGTTGATCGACGTCGAAGTACACCCGAAGCTGGGCGTCCTTCTCACCGCCCGCCTTGGTCTGCGCCGTCGCTGCCAACGAAGGAGTCGGATCGGACACGACCGCCGGGTCTGCGGCATCCTTCGCACAGACGGTGCCCGAGCCGGTGACCAGACCGACACCGGTCGGCTTGTCCGGCAGGCCTACAAACTTCACCGACAGGACGGCGTCGTTCTTGAACCGCTTCCAGGCCGATGTGTCCGACTCGTCGTGAGCCCGGATCTCGAGCGTCAGCCGCGAGAACTTGCCCGCCGCGAAGTCCCTGACCGTGGGCGTGAGGTTCTCGTTCGGCTCGTCCGGATTGTCGTTGAACTCGATGGGCGCGTCGGGCGAGTCCGGATCGCACAGCGAACCACGGCCCGCCGACACATGGCGGTCCACCATCCAGTCAAGTTCCTTCGGGCGCGAGGACCATGTGGTGGAGGAGGAGATGTTGTTCGTCCGTACCAGGTCCACCCAGCGCGGGTCGCACTGAAACGCCCATGGCTCGGTCACCCGGAAGGTGGCGTCCAGCACCTTCTTGCCCTTGAGGTCCTCGGGCGAGAATTCGAAGTACAGGCGCTGCACGTACCCAGGCCCGCAGTAGTAGCCGTTCCAGGTACCGCACTTGCCGACACCCTTGCCCAGGCCGTCGTCGCCGTTGCCCCAACCGTAGGACTCGTAGCCGTCGCTGCGCAGCAGGGTGCGCTCCGACTCACCCCAGGTCACCCGGGGGGTCGATGAACACCGGGAACGCAGATGCATCCGTCTGCGACAGCATCTCCGCATCCGGGATCACGGACAGGGAATCCTTGTCGACGTCGACATCCATCCGGACCACCCTGTCGCCCTGCCCGGGCTCCAGCCCGCTGCCTGACGGGGCCGACTCCGCGGGATCGGAAGGCTCGACCTCCCCGCTGCCGACCACTGTCGACGCCTTCAACTGTGGCTCGGTACCGGCTACACCGGCGGAGTCCCACATCCGGGCCGGCGGGGACTTGAACACCGCACGGCCGTTCTCATCCAGCGCGGCCAGATTCCCGGCGGCCCCCTCCTGGACCCAGAGTCCCTCGGTCTCCAGCCCGAAGGTCAGCTTCTTCAGCTCCTCGCGCGCAGCGGCCTCGGGCGTCTTGACGACCAGAACCTGCTGGAAACTCTCCGGAGTTGCCGTGAGCTTCAGATCGACCCCGGACAGTACCTCCGGGTAGAGCGCGCTGGTTCCATCCCGCTTGGGCGTGGGCAGAGTGCCGGGCCACTCCAGCTCCAGCGACCGGCCCCCATCGGAGATGCGTACCAGCGGTTCGTTGGTCCCTCCGCCGGAGAACTCCATCTTCGTAGCCGCCGCCTTGGGCACCACCGTGCCGTCGGCTCGCTTGACCAGCGTGGCGTCCGGGGCCTGCCAGCCCCCGCCGGGCGCGGCCACACGGACCGGCATCACTGATTGCTCGAGGGTGAAGGTGTAACCATCCGGGTTGGCGAAGACCGTCGTGTGCTCGGTGCGCTGCCCGGTCACCTCGACTCGCCGGCCGGACTTTTTCGCCGCCGCCAGCGCCTTCTGCCCCTCCGACAGCGGTGCGCCGGACTCGGCAGCGGCAGCCCTTGCCACCTGCCCCGGGAGGGCCAGCAAAGTGGCCAGCATGGCGACGGCTGTCCCCACCGACCACCGCCGTACGGCCTTGGAATGCATCCGCCTACCGCCCGCCCACCGCGTCGACACAGATCCCCGCCCCCGTGGTCACATGATCTTCAAAATTGGGGAGATTCAAGTTGATCGGACGAGCGTCTTCAATTCCCGTAGTGCATCGCGGGCGACACGTTTTGATCACGCCAACCAGGCGAAGGCGCCAGTTTGTCCGCAAGATCGCCGATCGCCCCTCCATCGCACACACAACGGCCCTCCCCGGAGACGAAGCCTCCGGGGAGGGCCGCTCGGTCAAGTGACCCCGAGAAGCAGGGCTACTTGCCGTAGTACGCGTTGTAGATCGAGATCGTGGACTTGTTGTTCTTCTTGTCAGTGATCTTGGCGTGGAAGGAGATGGCCTTGCCCTTGGCCGGGTTCTTGACGGTGATCCTGCCCTTCTTCACCGGGATCTTCTTCCAGGTCTTGCCGTAGTCGTAGGAGACGTAGACGGAGAGGGACTTGAGGTTCTTGCCCCGGGCGGAGCCTTCGACCTTGACCGGGAAGGTGGTCTTCTTGCCGGCCGGGACCTTGCTGTCGAGGCCCGTGGTCGCCTGGAAGCGGACCGTGGAGGCGGGGAGCTGGGCGGAGTCCGCGGGCTTCTTCGAGCGGAAGGTCCAGCTCGCGTCGATGCGGGTGGAGGCGGCGGCGACCTTGACGCTGCGTTTCACCGACGTGGTCAGCCGGTAGGCGGCGTCACCGGACGGCACCGTGAACGCGGCCTCGCCGAACAGCGGGTCGGAGTGGGAGCCGACCTTCTTGCCGTTGCGGTAGAGGGTTGTGGTGGCCGAGGTGAGCTGCGAGAGACCGGGGTGGCCCTGGCCGTCGGCGAACAGCGGGAGCTGGCCGTAGATCTCGTTGCCCTGCCGGAACAGGCCGAAGTCGGCGTTCAGGCGGGGGCCGAAGACCGCGGTGTTGAAGGTCTTGGTGTACTTCTTGCCCGGCTTGAGGGTCTGCACATCCCCCTCGGAGTACTCGGCGTCCGGGATCGGGTAGCCCTCGCCGTCGCGGACGCCGGAGTGCTGCTGGAAGGTGAAGGCCCACCGGATCTTGTCCGAGGTCGACAGGTACTGGGTGCGTGTGCCGGGCAGCTTCTGCTCGACGCCCTCGCCCAGCACCCAGTCGTCGGCGAACTCACCGATCGCGGTGATCGCACCCTTCTTGCCCGCGGTCGGCGCGCCGAGGCGGTGCTTGACCGTGGCGAGTTCACCGGCCTTGTAGTGCCGGACCTTGTGGCCCTGGATCTTCTTCACGCGGGAGCTGGCCGCCACGATGTAGTCGGCGGAGGCGCCCTTGGTCCAGTGGCCGCTCCAGGTCTGCGTGAGGCCGCCGGCCTGCGGGCCGAGATGGGCGACCCGCAGTTCGGCGAAGGAGGCGGCGTCGTAACTGCTCATCAAACCGGCGTCGCCGGCGTCGAGCACATAGCTGATCGACGCGGAGCGGGGCTTGGCCTTCGCGTCGGGCACGGTGATGTCCGCGGCCCTGGCCTTGCGGGCGTCGATCGTCACGGTCGTCTTCTTGGTGACGATCAGCTTCGGCTGGATCGTCCAGTCGAGGCCCCGCCCGACCGTCTCGGGGTCCTTCTTGATCAAGGAGTCCAGCGCATAGGTGCCCTTGGGCAGGCGCAGCGTGGTCGTGGCCTTCTCGGTGGGCGGTACCTGGAACTGCCGGCCGTAGCCGAGGCCCGCGTAGCCGAACAGTGAGGTGAAGTGGACGGCGGGCGGGCGGCCGTCCCGGCCGATGTGCCGGAATGTCACGTCGTAGGACTCGACCTCCCGCATGACGTGGGCGGCGGTGCGCACGCTCTGGCCCCCGCCCGTGGCGCTCACCAGCGCCGCGTAGGCGCCGTCGAGCTTGCCGCCGAGCTTCGTGTTCACCGTGAGGGCGACGGAGGCCTCACCGCCGGCCGGGACCTTCAGCGTCTTCGCGCCCAGGGTGAAGAAGCCCGCCGGGGCGGCCTTGCCCTTCGGGCCGGTCGCGGACGCCGTCAGCTTCAGGGTGACGTCCTTGGTGCCGGAGTTGCGGTAGGTGAGCTTCTTGGTGACCGGCTTGTCGTCGGTGTGCGGCCACTGCTGGATGCCGAAGCCCACCGAGACCGGTTCGGCGACCACCGTCTGCTTGACGGCCCTGTCGATCTGCACGCGGCCGGTGCCCTGCTGGAACGGCGTGTACTTCCCGCCCTTGGCGGATGCGACGAGCGCGGCCTTCAGCTCCTTGGACGTCCACTGCGGGTGCTGCTGCTTGAGGATCGCCGCGGCGCCCGCGACATGCGGGGTCGCCATCGACGTACCGGAGATGGTCATGTAGCCGGCCGGCTTCTCACCGACCTGCTGGGCGATGGCGTTGCCCTTCGCCGAGGCGGCCGTGATGTCCACGCCGGGCGCGGTGACGTCCGGCTTGACGGCTCCGTCGCCGAGGCGCGGCCCGGTGGAGGAGAAGTCGGCGAGCCTGTCCTTGTCGTCGACGGCGCCGACGGTGAGGGCGGCGTCGGCGGTGCCCGGCGAACCGAGCGACTCGGGGCCGGAGTTGCCCGCCGCGATGGCGAACAGGACGCCCTTCTCGGCGGACAGCCGGTCGACCGCCGCCTCCAGCGGGTCGACGTCGGGCGAGTCGGGACCGCCCAGACTCATGTTGATCACATCGGCGCCCTGCTGGGCCGCCCACTCCATGCCGGCGAGGATCCCGGAGTCGTCGCCGGACCCGGAGTCGTCGAGCACCTTGCCGTTGAGGATCTTCGCGCCGGGGGCCACGCCCTTGTACTTCCCGCCGGACTTGGCGCCGCTGCCGGCCGCGATCGAGGCGACATGCGTGCCGTGGCCGACCTTGTCGCCGGCGTTCGGGGCGGAGGTGAAGTTCTTGGCGGCGAGCACTTTGTTCTTCAGATCGGGGTGCTTCGCGTCCACGCCGGTGTCGAGGACGGCGATCTTGACGCCCTTGCCGTCGTAGCCTGCGGACCATGCCTTGGGCGCGCCGATCTGCCCGACGGAGGTGTCGAGCTGGGCCTTGCGGACCCCGTCCAGCCAGACGTGGGCGATGCCGGAGGCGGCCTTGTCGCCGTCGGTGACCGCCTTCCACAACTCGGGCGTGTCCCGGTGCGGCGTCTGCACGGCGTCGGCGTTGAGGGTCTTGAGCGTGCGGCGCAGCGTGCCCGCGTCCCGGACGTCGGCCTTGGCCGAACGCGCGCTGCCCTTGTATCCGACGATGACCTTCAGACCGCGCTTGTGGGCGCCGCGGATCGAGGCCTTGGTCAGCTCCGTGACGTCGAAGAGCCGCCGGTCCAGCTTGCCGCTGACGACCAGGCGGACGACGTCCGTGGGCATCACATAGGTGTGGCCGCCCACCCGGCGGATCTGGACGGGTATGCGCTCACGTCCCTCGGCGCGTTCCACGCCGACGACGCGGCCCTTGGCGTCGACGCCGACGCGGTCGCCGGTGATGAGCGTGACGCGGTGCTTGACGACCCCCTTCGAGACGGTGGCCTGCTTCTGCGCGCCGGCCGCCCGCTGCACGCCGGCCCGCTGCTGCGCGTCGCCCGGTGCGCCGGCCGGGCCGTTCGCCGACGCGGGGCCGGCCATTCCCGCCAGCAGCGCCACGGCCGCCGCGGTGGCGACGGTGGCCGCGCGTGACCTGTTGACTTGTCTGCGCACGTATCCCCCTAGCGAAATCGCCGGGTGGAGTCCCCTCACCCGGCCGGGGGTGGTCTCGCACGCCTGCGCGCACCCCCCGGATCACGCAGTATGACGAGGGGTGATCAAGCGCCTCAAGGCCTGTGGACAACGTCGCCAAGTCGCCGGTCGGCCGTGATGTGCCCGCCGCAACTCCGTTACAGAACCGCCGGGTTGGGGCCAG